>NZ_SJPI01000002.1:1786734-1802762 GCF_007859865.1 Rubripirellula amarantea
GAAGGTGTGCCCTCTGGTCTACGTAACGCCCGTTCGGATAACGGGTGTGATCACCGGGTCGGGAGAGTCAATCTTACCATTGGCAAAACACTCGCAAGCCCGACTCCGCGTGCATCACGTGGTTATCCGTCCGCATGAACCGAGCAGAGATACCAAGGTGTGTAGGTCCCGTAAGTTTATCACAATCCAACATCGGAAACCCACGCGACCAAAAGTGGAAGCGGCACGAGAAAGGCCCAGCCAAGCAGCGATATGAGGATCGGCGGGGAGCGTTCGTCGATGTACGTACCGCGTAAGTATCCGGTGTATTGGCCCCAGTACTCAGGGAACCAGATGAGCGAAACAGGCCACAGGCAGATGAGCAAAGGCAGCGCAGATCGGAAATAGGCGATGTACGCCAACACGATAGCCAAGGCGAAAACCTTGGAGGGCCGAGGTTGAAGCCCAGTCGAATGCCTGAGTGGTGCAACTACGACGCCGTAAATCAGCAGCGCGCCGACAAAGAGGATTGCAACCGGGCTATCAGTATGGATCATGCATGGCTTGCAGTGACGAGCATTTCCATCGGATAACGTTACGCATCAGCGGGGACGGGCTTTGTTGTTACACACAAGTTTGTCATTTGCCCAATTGTGACGTTGGCTCATCTTTCGGGTCAAGCTAAATTGCTGAGTTCGCGTCACGGATGGATAGGTTGTTTGGTCACGGAGGTGTCAGGCGATGGCAAGTCAGTGGGTCATGGATGAAATGGAAACGGCTGATCTTCGTGATAAGCGACTTGAGCGTCGCTTGGTCGAACTGCTCGATACGCTTTCCCAATCCTCAACGGCGAGCATCCCGGCAGCCTGCCACGACCGGGCCGAGATGGTCGCCGCGTATCGTTTTTTCGACAACGACAAAGTCGGCTTCGAAGAAGTGCTAGCACCCCACATAGACGCCACCTACGCCCGGCTCAGGCAACAGAGAGTCGCGTTGTTGGTGCAGGACACCACGGAATTGGACCTGACTCGGCCGAGCAGTGAAGTCGAGGGTGCCGGACCGATGGCGCACGGTCGACGTAGCGGAGCCTTCATGCATCTGCTGCATGCTTTCACGCCCGACGGCACACCGCTGGGGAGTGTCGCGGCGGAAGCCTGGACGCGGGAGCCCAAATCGGGCAAGCCTCAAGCCAAACGTGGCTCAAGTGAAAAGCGGGTTCAAATCCAAAGAAGACCGTTTGAAGAGAAGGAGACCTATCGTTGGCTGACCACGTCGCAGCACTGCGCGGAGGTCAAGAACGAGTGCCCAAAAACTCAGCTCGTGATGCTGGCTGATCGAGAATGCGATATCACCGAAGTGTTGGACTATTGCCGCAGCCAAAGCGACTTCGACTGGGTCATTCGAATCGACGGAAGCCGTGTTTTGAACAAGGAGAAGTTTCGAGACCAAACGATTGCGATCCGTGAAGAACTGGCAGGCCGAAAAGCTCTCTATCAACAAACCCTTGACATTCGCGCCCGAACCGCCTGGGGCAGTGAAACGATCAAGCATCGTCCCGGCAAAGCCGATCGGAAGTCTCGTGAGGTGAAGGTGTCAATACACAGCGGTCAGATCACGCTCAACGATCCCCGCGCCGGACGCTACGACGGAGTCACTGTCAATGCGGTCTTGGTTCGCGAAACCCGCCCGGGCAAACGCGATGAACCTATCGAATGCTTGCTGCTGACAAGCCTGCCGATCAAGACTTGCCAACAAGCGGAACTTGTGATTGCGTACTATTTGATGCGTTGGATGATTGAGATCTTTTTCAAAGTACTCAAGAGTGGCTGCAAGATTGAGTCACGTCGTTTCGAGCACATTGACCGCTTCCTGCCCTCGCTGGCGCTGTACATGATCATCGCGTGGCGAAGCCTCTACGTCTGCCGGGTCAGTCGTTCGCACGCTCAAGAATCATGCGAGCGGGTTTATAGCGAAGCTGAGTGGAAGAGCGTGTGGCAGGTGGTTCGCAAGAGTCGCCCACCTCGCAAGCCTCCGACGCTAATGGAGATGACCAAGATCGTTGCGGAACTGGGCGGTTACATCAACCGTAAGAACACCGGGCCTCCAGGCCCTCAATCAATGTGGATCGGCTTGCAAGCCATGCACATCATGGCAACGTGCTGGCTCGCTTTCGGACCTGGAGCGAATCAAAGATGTGTGTAACAACGAGGGCACGGACCTTGTGGCTTCCATTTTGTAAAAACTTGCAAGCCGTGCTCCGTGTGAATGGCTTGGTTATCGGTCTTCATTATTGTGCAGCCAAGCGACCTCTGCAAGCAATTCGGCTCTTCGCTCAAGGTTGTTTGGGTATTCCGTCAGCCAGTGATCCATTGAAGCTAGATACTCCTTGCATGCATCAGAGCTTACGAAATCTGACGCGGCTTTGCGGTCTACTTTAGCGAGCATGCGAAATGCAATAGAGCGACAAGTTGTCAATTCGTGATCAGCCTTGCGGCGTGTTGATTGTAGAAGCTCAGTTAGACGCGTCCGAACAACTTCGGGCGGAACCCCAAGATCACCCAATGCCCAAGTTGCAATTGCGCAAAGTTCGTTGTCGCTACGATCTGTTAGGTTTAGCGTCCATTCAAGGAAGTCTTGATGCAAAGCGTCGGATGCCTCAAACCCTGAATCGCAAATTACGCATCCAATGGAGCGAACCGCCGCAAGCAAAAATCCGTAGTCTCGCTTGTCGATATCACCATCCAGGTCGATCTCTCGGCACATGCGAAACACAGCGGGGAGAAACGTGTGACCGGAGGCCCCAAGGTTCCGAAGTTTTGCGGCGGCGAGCGAGTTCTTCCTTGGGTTTGCCTCGGAAAAGACCTTCGTTACGTAGTCAAGATTGCTAATGTGAACTCAGTCCGATAACGGTTCGGTTCAGCGGGTGGCGGGAGTGCCCATGCAAGTAAACGAAAGCGGCGACCACCGCCACTCCGTTGCAACCGTTGGTTATCCGCTGTGCATTGGTGACCATTCGCTTTCGAGCATTGCATAAGTGTAATCATCGGCCCAGTCGCCGTCGATGAGGTTTGCGTGCACGAAATGGGCTTCGCGTCGCATTCCGATCCGAGCCATAAGTCGCCAGGACCGTTCGTTCCGGGCATCGACTCCGGCGAAAATGCGATGAATCCCCATTCGGGAAAATGCAAAGCCGAGAGCCGCATGCACAGATTCAGTCGCGAGCCCCCGTCCGCAAAACTCGGGGTTAAAGGAGAACCCAAGTTCGCCTTGGCGATCCTCGACGCTAGTTAACGTCAGCTGAATCGAGCCAATAAGGACGCCAGAATTGCGATCTACGGATGCGAGCACGAACGGAACACCAGGGTCACCAAGATAGATATCTGATTGGGATAGGATTAAGTCGGCGACTTGACCCTCACTCCATTCAGGCCAGAACTCAAACTTGGCAGTCTGCGGGTTGCCGTAGATTGCCAGCAACGGCAAGGAGTCGTCCGAGGTCAGCCTACGAAGCGTTACGCGCGGCGACTGGAGTGGAAGGCCATCGTCCATCTGGGTTGTTGATTCCTATGTCGGATAACGACCGCCATCACGGGGTGGCGGGAGTTGACTTTGATTTCAGAAAACGCTGGCCACCGCCACTCCCGTGCATGGCATGGTTCGTCCATCCTGCGTCACAGTTCATCGTCAAACGGTTCATCGAGTAACGCATGATGGAATTGATTCTCGAATAGATCGAAGCCCTCGATTATTCGGCCGAATCGACCGTGACCGGAAAAGCCACCAAGGGCGGCGAGCAAGTATTTAAAGGTATCGAAGTCATGATCATTTACAAGTTGCGACAAGACCATCCTTCGGCCAAGGTCGTTCGTGTTTGCGAACTCTGATTCAAGGTCCGGTGGACAGGGAACAGCAGTCTCGGATTGAGAGGATGCACAAGTCAGCCCAGCCTGAATGATCATTTGCAGGGCAATGCTTCCATCACAGGTTTCGGCAAGTACCAACAGATGGGATGCGGTCGGATACATTGCCTCCGAAGTATCACCCTGATGCTGAACGTCATTGATGATGTCACCGAGTAATTCGTCAGTCATGCCATAACGGTATGCTGTAGCGAGCCATTCAACGACATCCGTTGCTGGCGTGTTATACGCTGTCTTGAGCGAGTTCCAACGATTGTTGTCGAGTGGCAGTGGCATGAACGTTTTATGGACGAACGTTACACATCACCGAGTCGGGACGGTCGATGCTCCATTTGAAAAATCTCGCAAGCCCGACTTCGGTGAATGTGATGGTTACCCGCGATTGCCAGTGTAAATGCGTCGCCCCACAGCGTTGGGGAGCCATAGGCACGTAACGAAAAGTGAGGCCCAAACAAGTCTTTCAGTGTACTCGAAAATGTGTGTTTCGATCAGCAACTCCCTGGTCATTGGGCTTATATCGAATAACCGTACATTGTCGACCGCCTCAAACGCAAACAGAAAAGCTACGTACGCAAGCAATCCCAGTAGCGTCGCTATCGAGAGTTTTCCGCGAAACGATGAAAATACCCAACAGAGTGCTTGGTACGTTGCGGTTGTAAGGAGTAACGCGACACCGATGTTACAAACAAGGCCCAGCGGTGAAACTCGGCCACCGGATGTAGCGGCCCAATGCTGGCGAGGTCCAGTTGAGTAGAACATGGCTTCGACCTCGATGTTCCCAACAAAGCATGTCATTGGCCACCCGTACTCGATCGTTCCCTGAGTCGCATTTGCGAGTCGTGGCTCGATCGACTCGTAAGTCGAGGTGCTCTGGGCCACGATGGCGAACAACACAGCGCAAGAAATCAGGAGCGCCGCGTGACGAGAACGAGGAGTGTGTCCGATGTGAGCTTTTCCTTTGTCGGGTAACGACCGACATCACGGGGGACGGAAAGTTGACCATCCATCTGAGCAAACGCGGAAGCCGTCCTCCCGTGCATGTCATGGTTCTGCCTTCTCCGGAACAGCGAATAGCCGGTCATGCCAACGCGTGTCGGGTGCAGGCAGATTGTAGTCCGTCAGCCAATGCGAATAGTCGCGATAAACAACAACGGTGATGCGTCCAACATTGTTCATCAGACGTTTGAGCGAACCGTGAAACGAATAGAGCAGTTTGACACGAGGTTGGCCGTCGTATATGTCGAGAAACCGTTTTCGTGCGGCGTCGCTCTCGACCGGAATCTTGTGTAGCAGTGACGCGCCGTACATGAATGCATCAAATAGCTCACGCGTCGAGCAGCAATCCAGTGGCCATGGGTTTCCCGCTAGCGCCTTGTTAAAACAGCTGAGTTCATGACGCACCCAGGATGATCGAATAGAACAGTCAACGAAACGACAGTAGCGCGAAACCGCATCTTTCAGAAGTCGATCGTTGTCGGCGATTAGTTGCCGGAAATAGACTGCAGCGAATACAAAGTCCTCAAACTCCGGAAAGGAGTGATCGAGCAACTCGTCGCCCTGTGTCGTGAATCGGATGTCCGCCTTGTTCCAGCGGCTCCGCTGGATTTGGCCCTGCACCTGAATTAGGTGAGCAAGGATGTCGGAATCGCGTTGTGTCCAGTTGTCCGCGTTGCGCATTGCAGCTTTGGGCAACGCAAGGATGCCATTTGTTTCCCCGATAATAATTGGCTGTGTCGACATGCGTTTGATGACACCATCAAGTTGAGACGGGTTCACCTTTGGTGGCAGAACGTCTGCCATCACCGGGCACGGAGAGTGATGCATCCATTCGTGAAAACTCGCAAGCCGTGCTCCGCGTGAATGGCTTGGTTATCCGCTTACGACGAACGTGTTTCAGGGGCTTTTCTGTAATCAAGCAAGGCGTCCCGGACCTTCGCAACAACGTCGGAGAGTGCAATTGCCGTTGGGCCCGGGGCCGGAGTGGCGATCGCATGAACGCCAGTCGAATAGCGAAGGTAGTATGGCTTGTCGTGAATGCCAGAGAGGTTAAGCGCCCAGTGCGGGGGATCCGGGAGATCAAGTCCTTCATTAACACAAGTTTCCCACAATCGCTTGATGTTGTGCCGAAGATTGGGTTCCTTGAGCCTGCCATCGTTCCCGTCGCGCGAAAGATATGCCTTTAGGGCGCACTCAAGCGTGTGGGCAGCAGCAAGCGGAAACGCCAGTCCCGGTCCGCTATGCTCGGACATTATCTTTACACCAGTCAGTATGGATTCCGCCACGCCCAAGTATGTGTACGGTGGCGCAGGCGGTGCAATTATGTCGTCGTCGAGTTGCATTGTAATGCTTCAGTCGGATAACGTTTGTGATCACGGGGCCGGAACCAGTGATCTAACCATTTGAAAACGCACGCAAGTCCGGCTCCCGTGCATCACATTGTTCGACGTGTCACATGGCAGAGATTTTATGCTGGTTGTTCGGCCACAAGTGGGGCGTGTTGCACGTAACCGACAGAGCAAGAGGCGTTGGCAGTTGCCAGCGTTGCCGAATCGTCGCGGCGAACGAGGACGACGTTTGCAATTGTCCCGATTGTGGACATGCAATCATCAGAGATGACGATGACGCGATGGTGTGTAGCCATTGTGGAGGGATGAATCGACGGGCAATCGTGCAAGCGTGATCCGTCGAACGACCGGGATCACCGGGCCGGGAGAGTAAAGGCAACCATCATAAAACGCCCGCAAGCCCGGCTCCGGTGCATACCATGGTTATCCGTTGGTATGGGATGCGACAGAAGGTGGTTCGTAGGGATTAGCAGAGGTCTTACGGAGAGGCGGAAATTCGTTCTCTGAGGGCGAATCCGAACGCACATGCAGTGATCGCCCACGACGAAGAGATACCACCCAGCCAACTAGGGTGCAAGCTGTTGTCGCGACCAACGCGTTAGGGAGACCCCGGAAAAACGGCATGAAGACGTACCACGTGTCACCGGCGGGAAGGTAGCCAGTTCGTCGGTAATAATCCATCAACGCCCAGTCAATGGAGAGCCAATACACAAGATACCCAACGCACGAAGCTAGGAAAGCTAAAGGGATTAACCAAAGTATGTGTCGCCATCGCATTGCAGCAGGTGCAAGGTACACCAAGCCGGGGAAAAGAAAGGTAAGGGCATACCACCAGCTCCCAATCGCCGCCTCTAAGGCGGCGGCATAGTCACCTGGCTGTGTTTCGGTCAGGATGGGCATTTGAGTCGGATAACGTTAGGGTTCACCGGGTCAGGAGTGTTCGGCGATCCACTCGAGTATACCCGCAAGCCCGACTCCGTGTGCAACCCATGGTTATCCGCCATGGCGATGCCAGGTACCAAGGCAAGACCGAACGGTATCGTCAGCGCTTGGGTTTCGCCGATGCCCTTTCTGAAGGGGTTCCCATACGGCGCATGTAATCGTCAAGGTCATCGAACACGGCATAAGAGGATACTGTATCCCAGGCGATTGCGGTTACGAGGCCATCGTCCCAGCCTGAGGGTTCGCGTGGAGCGGTAGAGCCAGTTAGGAAAAGCCGCCCAGCTTGCAGTACAGGTCGTGGAGAAACTATAGCAACGCTGTATTGGGCAGTCCCGCAGTAGAAGCCGACAATCTTGTCCGCAAATTCGGGAAAAGAATACAGGTCTGCCTGAGTCATAAAGGTGTGCCCTCTGGTCTACGTAACGCCCGTTCGGATAACGACCGGGTTCACCGGGCGGGTAGAGGTTTGGCAGAGCGAAGCGAACGAGCGACACACGCCCGCTCCGAGTGCAACCCTTGGTTATCGCCTTTTTCAGAGCCATTCGCAAAGGTAGCACTAGAGCCCAGTCTAACATCACGACCAAGGACAAGATTGTGAGGTGAAGCGGGATTGACACTATGACAAAGGACACGACAAATCAAAGTGCTACCAAACGGCCGACGTTCAAGCAGAGTGAACAAAATCGTTGAGTCAGAACAGCCTTCGGCCCCGTCGGTGACAGCAACCATTAAACCGATCAGCCATCGCCTCTGGCAAAACGTTCGCAGGTTGATACCAAGGAGCGATAACGGTGGCGTTGACCGGGCCGCCGCCAGTCAACATTGACTTCAGAAACGACGCGATCGGCGGCTCCGCGTCCAACGCTTTGTTCTGCCCTCATTGCACGTTCAATGCTGCGACAAACCCGAAAGTCGCCTCATTTCGGCCTCGGGAAAGTCATGTTCACCCCATCGAGATTTGTACCCGTCAATTCCGAAGTCGTCAAACAAAGTCCAAAGCACTGTATGCACCTGCTGTGTAAATCGTCTTGCGGACACGATGCCCTGCGTGACTCGCTTCGGGTATCCATCGCCGACAGATTTCATGCCCCAGCTGTGCCAATCGTCATACCAGTCAACGCAATATGAGCAGTCGCCATCGTCCAGTCTTGTGATTTTGAATTGGTGTTCGCCCGGTTCGTCCATAAACACGACCATTCGATCCGCCGTTCCACGCGACAGGTGGTAGGCAGCATTTGCAAGCTCTCGCAATGTGTCGTGTAGATACGAGACAGTCATTTCCACGGTAACGTCGTCGTTGCCAAGGGTTGCAGTTGCCCAACCGTGGTCGTGGAGTTCGTAAGCCAGCGTGAATTTCGTCATTTCCGTCGGTGGCAGAACGTTTGCCGTCACCGGGCGGCGAGTGTAAAGCTAACCATCAGACAACGCGACGCCGCCGCTCCGGTGCACGGCTTGGTTACCCGCTTCTTGGTGCATGTCCATGTCCGCGCGAATCACCCAGCAATTGGCTTGGGTTTTCGATCTACGCGAACTCAGGTGCCGGAACTTAGTCGATCCGGGGCCGCGAAAAGACAAGTAGCACCCAACAGGTGGAAGCGGCGGTAGGTTACCCCAAACGGCAAAGCTAGACCAGTCAATTGCGAATACGACAGAGCCAGGATGTGAAGGGGAAGTGTAGAAAACCGGAGCAATCCGTCGCCAAACCGAGTCTTTGTCGGCAGCATTGAATTCGCTAGTGCTTGGATGCCAGGCGATCCAGTCGCCATCGTTCTCGTAATGTGCGGGATCAAAGGTATCGTCAAGATCAGTCGTGCCAGCAATTCGCACTGCAATGGGCGAGAGTTCGTCGACAAATCCGTCAATTTCTCGGCGGTATCGGTATGCAGCAATTACGAAGGGCCAAGGTAATAGGGCAACCGCGAACACTACGAGAGTTGCCCAGGCAAATGCGAGCGGACGCGTAATGTCACCCGGGTCAATCAATACCGCATCCGCGGCAAAACCGAGCACGGAAACAATCACAGTGAGCACGACTAAAAGACGCCAGCCACAGCGAAACATGATGCCCCACGCTTTCATCTCGATTGCAGCGCAAAACGCTCGGCCATAGACGAGGAACGCCTCTTGCATCCATGGATCGCAAGCGATCCAGATGTAGCAAACGATGATCGTTAGCGCCAGAGATGCGAGCATTTGATTTCGATCGGGTAACGGTAGACATCACGGGGGACGGACGAAAAACTTTCCACTTCAGAAACCGCGCAAGCCGTCCTCCCGTGCATGTCTTGGTTCGCCGCGATCTTGGTCCCAAGTTCGTTTACCTGCGAAAGAGAGTGCTCGGCTTCGCGACTACGGCCCCACGCAACATGTCAATTAGCATGAGCAAAACCCCCAGCAAAACGCAAGTACAAAAATACAGGCTGAGTTGTATACTTATGATTCGGTGAATACTGAGTGCCCAGGTCAGCAAAAACGTGACCGCGATAATGCGAGCCAGCAACAGAGGAATAGACCGTTTAGCCTGGTACCAAATGTGCGTATTGCATGACGGGCAATAGTGTTTTGGGCGTCGGCGTCCAATGATCGGTACCCGTAGTGCGGCTAGGTAGCAGTCGGCGATTTGCGGGACGCCGCACGAAGGACACCGGTGACGGGGTTTAATCGGAATCAGCATTAATGCCGTGTGTCGTAGTTCTTAGTCGGCGAACGCCCGGGTTCACCGGGCGGGTAGAGGTTTGGCAGAGCGAAGCGAACGATCGACACACGCCCGCTCCGAGTGCAACCCATGGTTATCGCCCTTTTCACAGCCATTCGCAGAGGTGGCACTAGAACCCAGTCTAACATCAGGACCGAATGCAAGCTTGTGATGTGAAGCGGGATTGGCCGAGTGATTGAGGAGACCGCCAAATCAAAGTGTTACCAAATGAGTGTAAGCAAGCTACAGACGTTCAAGCGGTGATCAAAATCGTTAAGTCAGAACAGCCTTCGGCCGCATGGGTGAGAGCAACCATCAAACAGATGAGCCATCGCCGATGGCGATACGTTCGCGGGTCAATACCAAGGAGCGATAACGGCCCGCGTCACCGGGGCCCGTGAGTTGAGTATCCATTTGTAAAACCGTACCAACGGGCCTCCGTGTGCACGCGATGGTTATCCGCAGTTGTGGCTTCAGTATCCAGGGCTGTACGCACTTGGTCCTGGCTTGGATTTTGGGTTGCCCAGGAAACGACAACCGGGCAATTGAGACTTAAGTTCGGCGCAAAATGAGGGCGTCATCAAAGGTGAATTGTTAATATCAAGAGCAATGAATGATTCGCCGGCGATATTCTGTCCGTATAGAGGCAGCAGAGCCTTCAGGTGGGGAACCATCTCGCGGACATCATCCTCTGTCAAGTTTGGGTTGTCAAAACCAACCTGCGGAACGTAAGCAACAGGAACTGCTAGCGGCTTGTGATACCATTCACCCACAGCTTCATCCATGGAGCCGATTACTCTACTCTTGGGGTTCGTCATGTTAAGACGGGCACCAAGTCGTTGGAGTTCGACAATTGCCACGCGGTGCCTATGCAGATCGCGGTGACGAAATGAGAGGACAGCAAAGGCGATCGCAAATAGTGCTACGAAAGCGATCACGAAGCGTAGCGAAAAACGTCGAAGGCTCTTGAAGTTCATGTTGGCAGCTTCATGCGTGGTCTTCAGTCGGATAACGACCGGGTTCACCGGGCGGGTAGAGGTTTGGCAGAGCGAAGCGAACGATCGACACACGCCCGCTCCGAGTGCAACCCTTGGTTATCGCCTTTGTCAGAGCCATTCGCAAAGGTAGCACTACGACACAGTCTAACATCACGACCAAGGACAAGCTTGTAAGGTGAAGCGGGTTTGGCCGCGTGGGGGACCGGTAAATCAAAGTGCCACCAAACGAGTGTAAACAGCTAACCGGCGTGCAATCGGAGTGACCAAAACGGTTGAGTCGGAACAGCCTTCGCCCCCTTGGGTGACAGCAACCATCAAACAGATGAGCCATCGCCGCTGGCGAAACGTTCGCAGGTCAATACTAGGGAGCGATAACGTCAGGCATCACCGGGTACGGAGAGTAAAGGCAACCATTTGCGAAGTCGCGCAAGCCGTACTCCGGTGCATGCCATGGTTATACGCCATGGCCCGTAGCCAATGAATCAGGGGTAGAAGTGTTCCGTGGAATATAGGTCAGGCTGTGCATCGCGGCAACGTCGTGATCAAAGGGACAAGGAAGCGAAGGGTACGTCGCCATCATCTTGCCGCGAAGAAATGGGCAAAGATGATGATGGCGACGTTCCCTTCGTTTCCGGCGGGCGACAGCGGAGTGATCGTGGACAACACGGCAACAGCCGCAAGCGACCGCGCACCTGGCACCGCCTTGGAGGTCGCGACGTTCCGAATGGTCGGCGATCAATGAACCAACGTGGCCAAAGAAGGATCGCCAGCCATTCGGTACGTCGCGACCGGAATGACAAGCAGACGAAAAAGCGCTGAAGCGGAGTTCGAGCATGGATGATTTTGGACCGACTAGCATCGAGTTAATCACCGCAGCGTGCTCGACGTTGCGAAACACAACACGGCCGAACTGGCCTTCGGGTCGGCCATTAGTCGCCAGCGTCTCACGACCGAGCACATCGTGGCGTCACAAGCCCGCGTTAAGTCGGATAACGTTAGCCATCACCGGGCACGGAGAGTGTGGCGTCCATTTGTGAAATCTTGCAAGCCGTGCTCCGTGTGCATGGCATGGTTATCCGTACGGTTGGATCAATGATGCCAGCGTCGATCCCAAGATTCAAGGTACAAGTCGCAAGGACCCCGAAGGGACGGAAAGGTGTGACATGCAAGTAGGACTGGAGACAGTGGGGCAACCGTGGCAACATACATCGGCCCATCGCCGATGTGCTTCAGGACACGAAACATCAGCAGTGAATAGGGGCCGAGCATTCCGAGGTAGAACATGAAAAACAGCGTCAGGAACAAGGGCAATCGAATTGGCACAGCACCAATGTATCGCGTTGCAAGTAACTTCCGGCGAAACCAAACTGCGATGCAAAATGGTGATGTCAGCGCGAGGAAAGCAGCGGCAATACCGGACGTCCGCAGCAGAAGAAACAATGCTGCCGCACCTAAGGTCGTGAGCATGATGGAATTCAGCGAAATCTGCAGCGGTCGTTCGTTCATTTGAATCGGATAACGTCCCGCATCACCGGGCCGGAAGTGTTGGTTTTCCATTTGTGATATCGCGCAAGCCCGGCTCCGTGTGCATGCGATGGTTATCCGCAGTCGTTCGCGAACCCAAACATCCGGCGGATATGGCGGATGCCATCTGAATCGAGATCAGATGCTCGATCTGCAATCCATCGGTCAACGAGTTGCATGCAGGACCGACGTTGATCAATCGTCATGAAATCAACCCCGAACCAAATGTCAGTGCCAAGGCAACCAGCTTGCGTGTAAGTTCGGTCAATGAAGTACCACCACGAGTCTTCTGTGTCGATGGCGGCGGCAGGCAGGCCGGAGGCTGTCACAAGGTCAGCATTGGCAGCAATCCAAGACTGCCAGTCGCTACGCCGGGTATGAATGGCTTTTCCAGGTCGTCGAAACGAGTTCATGTCGAAGCACAGAACGAGTGCGGTAAAGTCATTTCAGTCGGATAACGGTTCGGTTCAGCGGGCGGCGGGTGAAGACTTGCAAGCAAACAAAAACGGCAACCACCGCCGCTCCGTTGCAACCGTTGGTTATCCGCCGTCCACCATGTCGGACGGCGGTTTCATTGGCGTCCAGTCGTCATTGTACTGATGCAATCGTAACATTGGCAACGAATCGTCACCAACCCGCGCAACGATAGTCGCACCGATTGGCTTGGTCCAATGTGGGATTGTATCCGAAGGAGCGTCGTCCGTAATCGTCAAGTTGTCCAAAAGTGCCGGAACACCAATTCCGATATCCACCAAGACTCCGTTGGGAGCGTTTGCGATCACAATGCCAGTAACGCGTGTGTTGTGAGTCGGTGCATCGCGGAGTGGCTGCGTGGCGAAGTGCTCTCGAACCAGTTCCTCCCAGTCGGCGTCAATGCGGTTGAGCGGGTTTTCGATCATTCCATTTCAGTCGGATAACGGTTCGCATCAGCGGGCGTCGGGAGTAATCTTGCAAGCAGAGAAAGCCGCGGACCACCGACGCTCCGTTGCATGCGTTGGTTATCCGCGATTATGGATGCGAGGCGGACCGCCAGCGAGCATGGGCCGCGCGAGCGGAAAACAACGACGGAACGTCGCCACGCTTGGTTGGGCATGGGCTGCGCGAGCAGAAGATAACGGCGGGACGCCGCCAGCCTGGACTTCGCCCACGTGGGTGACACCCGTCGAAGTGTGATCGTACCAAGGTCGAGTCAGTCAAGCAAGTTTGAGCGTGTAGATGTATGGAGTGAGCCGAGCGCACCAATCAACTAAAATCGAGGTAGCGTACCGATTATCGAGCATTGGTCGGGCGCATCAATCATCGAACATGGGGCCGCGCAGCTCCACGCGCCCAGTCGGATAACGTCCCGCATCACCGGGTCGGGAGAGTTATTGTTCCATTTGAAAACGGCCGCAAGCCCGACTCCGTGTGCATGCGATGGTTATCCGCCACCCTGGATCTACGTGAGGTGTCCGAGTAAACCAAGTATTTCATGTTCGACAGCGTCATGTGTCAGCCCGAGCGTTTCGAGCAGTGTGGCTGACTGCGTGGAGGACGCAATTACCCCGGCAAGCAAATGTTCGGTGCCAAAGTAGGAGTGATTCAGTCGAGTCGCAAAGTCTAGCGTTGAATCCATCACGATTTTCACGTCGGGCGCGATGGCACGTTCGTCTGGATTGTCGATGCGTGACCGCGCAACCATCGCCGCATCCAGCGATTCGCGGGTCATATCGAATTGTCGACGGAGGATGTGCGATGCAACACCCTGACCCTCGCGAAATAGACCGCAAAGAATGTGGCATGAGTCAACGCACGAGTCGGCGAACTCATCTGCAGATTCGACAGCAAGGCGAATAGACGTTCGCGAGCGGTCAGTCGCACGCTCTGGCCGAGAAATCGCAAGGATTGCGTCAATGCGTTGATCGTCGATAGTCATTGAAGTCGGATTTCAGTCGGATAACGTCCAGGTTCACCGGGTCGGGAGAGTTGATTACCCACTTGAAAACGCTCGCAAGCCCGACTCCGTGTGCAACCTATGGTTATCCGGGTGTATTTACTTGCGAGACGTATTTAGATGTACGCCAGCGGATCGCAAGCCAGCATTCCGCGCAGCGCGTAGCATATACAGGATAGCAATTTGAGGTCCCCAAAGGATGGTCGATGCAAAAATTACATTCGAAGCTACGTCCGGTTCGGCAGACGTTCTCGAATAGATCATTGCAACTAGCATCAAAACTATGAGGAAAGCAGTCGCGATGACGTATCGTATCATTCTTGTCGATCCCATTCTTGAGACAGGGGCGGCAAGCCATGGAGCAAAAGCGTACAGGCATGCAACAACCGCGAACGATGCGTAAGCACCCGCGAGACGACCGAGTGCAAAAACGACGGCGAGTCCCAATGTCATGAACAGTAGATGCCAGATTCCATACTGATTTGACTTCGGTTCGTTTGTCATGCTCTTCCGAACGTCAGTCGGATAACGGTCGGGTTCACCGGGCGGGTAGAGAGTTGGCAGAGCGAAGCGAACGATTGATATACGCCCGCTCCGTGTGCAACCCTTGGTTATCCGTTCGATGAGCCTGAACGAATTTTTGAATAGGTGTGGATAGCATTGATGGGCAGCATGGCGAAACTAGCAATTAGAGCAGCATTCAATAAGTAACACTGCATTGCCACTAAGTCAAAAAACGCATTACTAGTGTCTGCATATGCTTCGAAAATGGGAACTGGGATCGGCCGATCTAGCCCAACGAAGAAGGGAGATTTCGGTATGGTGAGTAGAAACGCCGCGACAACCGAAACTGATACGGCGATTCGCCATGGAGTACGTGGAACATTCCGCCAGGCAGCAGATGATACCGAAAAGGTAGGCATCAAGGTGAGGAAGGGAAGTACAGCGAACGGCCCGGCCAGTAGCAAGATAATGAATGCGTTGCGAAACCTAAGCGATCGAATCACTGCGTCTCACTGTTGGTGTTTGAAGGCGTACTTAAGAACATCTTAGTCGGATAACGTTACGCGTAACCGGGAACGCGCGGAAAAGTCTCTAACGGCCAATTCGCTCAGCTCGCGTTCTCCGGTTCACGCGATGGTTACCCGCCGTGGTGAATTCAAGCACGAACGAACCCGCTTAGGATGGATAGCCCCATCCCAAGCCACGGCAAAACCGCCCACCCATTAAACCAAATACGGTCAGGCAGCGAAATGTCCGGTAAGCACTTACGATAAACGAAAACAGAAACGAGCAAGACGGGAACCGAAAGGCCACACGCCATCGCAGGCACGATGAACAGTTCGTAGAGTTCCGGGTTTGAGGTGTCGGCAGTGAGAAGGCTGAGCGCCCCAAGCATCGAAAGCAAACCGAGCGGGACGAGCAAAAGCGACAGCACACGAAGCACCCAGACCAGCAAACGCGGGTTTTCGAGTGGATCGCCGTCGAACACGACAGGGTCTGCGGCGGCTGATGATTCAGTTGGCGGTTGGTATGGCGAATGTTGCAACGGAGCCGACAGGTTTGTTGGGAGTGCATCAGTCGGGTAACGGGAGACATCACGGGGGACGGACTTTGTTGTTACACACAAGTTTGTCATTTGCCCAATTGTGACGTTGGCTCATCTTTCGGGTCAAGCTAAATTGCTGAGTT
>NZ_SJPI01000003.1:900000-983405 GCF_007859865.1 Rubripirellula amarantea
GGCCGTGGTTTTTTTGTTTCGTGATTCAATGCTTCCTCTGGCCGGATGGGGGCATGATGCAATCTTCCCCAGCGTGCATAATAAGTCATTCATCCATGCAAACGAGTTGAAAGGAAACCATGAGCACTGCCGATACTGCGATCAGCGACGAAGTCAAGCAAAAGGCCGCTGAGGCCAAAGATAGTCTTAATGAGCACACGCTTAAGACTGTTCATTGGCATTTCAGTGACGAAACGGGCAGCCCTTTTTGGTTGGCAAAAAAGTCAGAGCTCAAGTTTGACCCCTTGAAGGACGTTAAGAGCTTTGACGATCTGAAAAAGTTTCCTGAGTTCGAGGACGAATGGTTGAGGGGTGGCCCCGTCGATCGCTGGATCCCTAAAGGGCACCAGGGCAAGCCGACCTACGTTTTCGAAACCGGCGGCACAACGGGAATTCCTAAGAGTCGTGTTGTGATTGAAGATCACTGGAAAGACTACGAACTCTTCAGCGACACGCTTCCCGATGAGTATTTTCCTAAGGGTTCAAATTGGCTGATGCTCGGCCCAAGCGGACCTCGTCGACTTAGATTGGCGGTTGAGCACTTGGCCCAGCACCGAGGTGGAATCTGTTTCTGCATCGACCTCGACCCACGTTGGGTTGTGAAGTTGATCAAGAAAGGCTGGATGGAACATCTTGAAGAGTACAAGAAGCATTGCGTCGACCAAGCCGTGACGGTCCTGACGGCCGGGCACGATATTAAGTGCATGTTCGCGACTCCCAAACTTCTTGAATCGCTTGGTGAGGCGTTAGAAGAGAAGGGCACATCGCTTCAAGAAGTGGGCATCAAAGGTATCTTCTCGGGTGGAACAGAGTTCACGCCTCAGTGGACAAAATTTTGCGTGGAAGAGATGCTTGGCGGCCCAGCGTCCGAAGGCGGCATCTACATGACGCCAACCTATGGAAACACATTGATGGGCTTGGCATGCAGCAAACCGATCACTGCTGAACAGGGCTATAAGATTTCGTATTACGCGCCTCAACCTCGGGCGGCAACCGAAGTGGTTTCATTCGACGATTACAACCAAGTGGTAGGTTACGGTGAGACCGGTCGCGTCAAACTGTACACGCTAACGGATGAATTCTTCGTACCCGGGTTCATGGAACGTGACGAAGGTGAACGTGAAGCACCGTTTGAAACCTATCCCTGGGATGGCGTAAGCGGTGTTCGCCCATTCCACGAATTGGCAACTTCAACGACGGTTGGTGTTTACTAAGACGAATTGCGGTCCGCTGTCAAAGCGAACTTTGTTCCTCCGCCTCCTTTCCAAGATAGATTAGAAACGATGATCACACTGAGCCCGCTTCGTTGGGGTAAACCGTACGAGTCACTTGACCATACCAATGTGGTCCACTTTGACACCGGTGAGCCGATCGCCCGCATTGGAAACGTTGGCGGCGGAATTGTCGGCAAAGACATGCGTCAAGCGCACAAGGCGCGCGAAACGCTACTGCAGCATTCAACCGACGATTTGATCGAGCGATGCAAGCGGGCCGCAGTGTTGTTCGAGTCAGCGGACCTGACCGTAGGTGACTCAACGCAATCAGTTGATCAGTTTGTGCACCAGCAGTCCGCGAGCACCGGGTTGCCAGAGCACATGTGCCGATCAAACATGACGAAGAACAGTTTTGTTCTTAGCAACATTGATCAGATTCTTGATTGTCTTACACGGGGATTGGACCTGTCTATTCTTTCGCGTGGTTATGGCGAAGAGGGACGCGGCGTTACGGTCAGCTACCAGTGCCAAAGTCCGGTACTGGGCGCCGTCCTGCCGAATAACTCACCAGGGGTTCATACGCTTTGGCTGCCAGCGATTCCGCTTCAGATCGGCTTGGCCCTTAAGCCTGGATCGCAAGAACCTTGGACTCCTTATCGGATGGTTTCAGCTTTCATCGAAGCTGGAATTCCCAAGGAGGCTTTTGGCTTGTACCCAGGTGGTCACGACGCGGGTGGTGCGATCATGACTAAGACGCCTCGAAGCATGATCTTTGGAAGCGCGCAAACGGTAGCGCAGCACGAAGGCAATCCGAAGGTCCAGGCTCATGGTCCCGGGTTTTCGAAAATTTTGATCTGCGATGATGTCGTCGACGATTGGGAAAACTATCTCGACATGATGGTCGAAAGTGTTCTCAGTAACTCAGGCCGAAGTTGCATTAATTGCAGCGGCATTTGGGCGAGTCGTCATACCCGCGAAATTGCCGCGGCGATCGCTGATCGAATTGGCGAGGTCAACGTCCTTCCGCCTAGTGATCCAGATGCGGCTTTGGCTGCGTTCACGGTAAAAGCGATGGCGACTGGAACATGGTCGATGGTTGAACAAGATCTTGCGGAAAGTGGCGTCGAAGACATGACTGCTGCTTTTGGTGAGAAACTCATCGAACGAGACCATTGTGCTTATCTTCGACCGATGGTTGTTCACGCCAACTCGCCGGATCGCGCGGTCGCGGCCAAGGAGTACATGTTCCCGTTTGTCAGTGTTGTTGAATGCCCGCAAGCAGAAATGCTTAAACGGATCGGCCCGACTTTGGTGGGAACGGTGTTAACCGCCGACCAGTCGTTTATAGATGCGGCGGGCAGTTGCGTTGAGATTGACCGGTTGAATGTGGGCCCGATTCCAACAAACCGGTTGAATTGGTTGCAACCACACGAAGGGAACATCATTGAATTCTTGTTCCGTTCGCGAGCCTATCAAATGGCGGATCTGCCAGTGGCAGCGATGACTAAGTAGACGCTGGAACGCGTGGATAGGAAATCGCGGAAAACAGTTGATATCTCGGCGAAAAGATCTCGCCGTCAGCCAAAATTTCGAGGCAAACGGCAACTCGCATTAGCAGTTGCATTTCTACTGAGACCATATCGCAAGCTATAGTCGACTGTAGAGTTCTCTCGATGAAGGTCCGCATAATCGCTACCACCGATAGCATCCCTCCGTCTTCCACGGATTCATCACCTCAACCGGTGACGGGGGGCGATCGTGCGCGGTGGGCGGGAGTGCCGCCAACGCCTAAACGCGCAGAGGCACAGGAAAACTCATCGAGTGCTCAACCGGTCGAGCTTGGGGTTTCTTCCAACTCAGCTTCGCTCACGAGCGCTCCACTGAGCCAGAGAACGCGAGTTCCTGCTTTGTTGATCAGCATGATTGTACATACGTCGCTGCTTATCCTTTTGGCACTCGTCACGATTCCCAAAGGATCAGTCGTAGGCGTCAAGCTTCAGGGTCGCCAGACGGGTCCAAGCGAAACAGTCACATTGCAAGCCGTTGATCTTGAGCAACAAGAGCTAAACCACAAGAGCCATGATACCGCGACGGTTCCTGTCGCGATTACTTTTGCGACGGACTTCAAACCTTCACTTCCGAATCCGGCCAGCGAACCTACCGAAGTGACGACTCCGCTTCCCAAAGTCGATCTATTAATCAAAGGTGGTGGCGGTGGTTCATCTGGTCAACAAGGACTCATGCAAATCGCTACCGGTGGTGGACTGTCCGGTCGAACACCAGAACGTCGTAGCGAGCTTGCCAAGAAATACGGTGCGACGCCCGAAAGCGAAGATGCCGTCGAGGCGGCACTTGCCTACTTAGCAGCACATCAAAGACGAGACGGAAGTTGGTCCTTTGATCTTTCGAAAGATCCGTGCGATGGTAAGTGCCGTGATTCCAAGAAAAGCGGTGAAGATCCAACTCCGTCGACTGCAGCAACGGGACTCGCCCTCCTGGCGTTCTTGGGTGCCGGACACACTCATGAAAATGATGGGCCTTACACTCAAAACGTCCGCCGAGGTCTGTATTACTTGCGCGATGTCGTCTCTGAAACGGAATCAGGATTCGACTGGCAACACGGCAGCATGTACGGACATGGGATTGCTTTGATGGCGATGTCGGAAGCCATGGCAATGACGATGAACGAAAAAGAACCGTGGAATCATGAGTTCTATCAACTCGTTAGTGGCGGTACCGCGTTCTCGTGCATCGCACAGCATTCAAGCGGATCGTGGGGATACTATCCCAACAGCCCCGGCGACCTCACGGTGACCGGGTGGCAAGTCCTTTCGCTTATCGCAGCTAAGCGAAACAAGATGGTCTTGCAGACTCACACGCTTCGCGATGCCAAAGCCTTTGCACTGTCAACGTGCCCGGAGGATCGCAGGTATTGGTTTGGCTATAAAGGTCCTCCCGGACAACCAACAACAACTGCAGTGGGGCTCGCTTTAATGCTTTATTTGGGTGAGTCAATTCAGTTCACGCCGCTCAAGATCGCATTGACTGAAATGGCTGAACGCGGGCCGATGAAGACGAACGTCTATCACGATTACTACGCCACCCTCGCACTGCATCACGCTCGCCACCCCGACTGGGATCGTTGGAACCAGCAGATGCGAGATCACCTGGTCTCCACCCAGGAGAAAACAGGCCATGAAAAAGGTTCATGGCACTTTAAAGATCGCTTCGGAGACGTTGGCGGTCGCCTTTACACGACCGCCATGTGCACGTTGACCTTAGAGGTCTACTACCGCTACTTGCCGCTCTACTCGGCAACAGACGAATTCGAGCTATAGCGAGCTTATTCTTCGCTCGGTAAGTCTGTCGGCTCGAGTCCTGATTCGATCGACTCCCGGAGTGCGTCACTATCAACTTCGATGCTAGGATCGCTGAGCTCACCGATTGATTCATTCGCTTCCAACATGCGAAGCTCATCTCCAAAATCGGTAGTTTCAAAATCAGTCGCATTGACCTCGCCAAGCACCATCGGTTCGAAGTAGACCGGTGCTTGTGGTAGCGGCCTGTTTGGCAAGCAGCATTCATTGCATGCGTTCTGCATCATGCCACCTTCGGTGGTCCCCACCAACGAGATCAGCGAATCGGATGTCAGCTTACCCGGATCGATCCACAAACCATCCGGAGTCAATTCCATGGTTCCCAAATCGAAGTCCAGTCCTCGTCGCGTCACTTCGTAACCAACAAAGATATCTAGCAGATCATTCTGGGCTTGAAGCAAAGCATCAAGAGCACGAATGGCGTCAATAGCAGCCGTGGGACCAGCACCTTGACCACGAGCATCATTGAGAGCACGAATGTCGGCGTTAAGTTCGATCTGCGAAGCAGCAATCCGGATAGCTTGGCGACCTAGTTCGAACGTTAAACGATTCGCTTGCAACTGGCGAACCTCGCCACGAAGCAATTGCCACAAACTGTCTTCAAACTGATAGAAATCTCGCTTGATCTGTTCGAACCGAATCAATCGTTCTCGATACGTGTTTCGTTCGGTCAACCGTGTGATAGGAGCGTCCCATTGCAGACCGATCCTTAGCTGACTTGTGCTTGACCTTAGGTCGAGCGGGTTGTTCCCGACGTTTTGCACGTCCCCGTTAACAACCAAGTCGAGCTGACTTTCCAAATCATCTGCGGCAACTTCGATCGAACGCCAAGCGTCGACGATTCTGGCTTTCGCATTGGCATAGTCTCGTCGATTGCGGCGTGCGATATAGAACGCCGTTTGCGGGTCCATTTCAACTTCCGGCAATAACAAGCTCTCGGTTCGAGCACGGGCTTGGATCAGTTGCAGTGCAAGTACGTCGTCGCCAAGGTCGGTAAGGACCTGTTGAGTCTCGAGAATAATATCGTCTCTTAACGTCTTCGCAAGCTCACGATTATTGAGCTCAGCCGCTCGTCCATCCGTGAAGCTTTCAAGGGTTGCTTGCAGCTTAGAGATTGTTTCTTCGTAGCTTTCAAATCGTTTCTCGAGCAGAACGTACGATTGCCGGAGGCCGTCACTAAGCTCGTCGAGTTCTTCGAGAGCGAAGATCGAGTCATCAATGTCTGTGACATTGAGCAACCCGCAAATGCCTTCTTTTTCCTGTTCGTAGAGATCAAGAAGTTTGACTCCGTCTCGTCGTCGTTTGGGCAATGCCTTTTCATAGGCATCGATGTCTTCTGCGATTCGCGGAATTTCTTCATCGATCAGCGTACGATTGAATTCCTTCAAAGGTGCAATTTCGTCGCGAAGTCGCTTGAGCGTCTGTGAAATTTCCTCGGACCATTCCACTTCCGATACAGGAAGCCCCGACTCCTCATCAATCTTGTATCGGGCAGTTTCAAACAGCTTGACGTTGAGTTCGCCCACGGAACTGCGGAGTGCACTCAGTTCCTGACGACGCGTGAGCAGTCTACGATCGATCAACTCAAATCGGTTCAAAATCGGGTCGTCAAGTCGGATACACAAGTACGGCGGCAAACCCATTGTGATCAAGAAAGCGTCGACGGATTGCTGATATGACGCCTGCTGATTGACCAGGTTTCGCTGGGCGGTCAAAAGGCTTTGCCTGGTTTGTGCCACTAGCAATCGCTGCCGAACAATTGACCCCGCATCATCGGGAATAGTGGTGAGCAATTCGATTAGTGAATCTTCAAGAATCAATAAGTTCTCTGCTTGTCGAGCAATGTTCTCTTCGAGGTTGCGAATCCTTAGTTGGCTTTGCAGCAATCCCAAGAAACCATTTGCATTGCCGAAGCCACCTTGTCCAGCAACGTTAATGTTTAGGTTCCCGCTGGCCTCATTGACAACGGATTGCGGCTGGCCTTCAAGTTGTCTCCCCACGGTGATGTTCAAGAAGAAACTGCGACGAAATCGTTCGAACGAGCGTACGTCCGCGAGCAAGGCGCGTTCGGCTTGAGTCAAGTCTTCCATGACCACGTCACGCCCCGCACCTCGCAGCAAAGGCTGCAGGAAGGCAAAGTCGAGCGTAGTCGATGCGGACTGAGTGTTAGGACCGCTGACGTTCCAAACGATGTTGTTCGCCAGCCCGACGATCAACTGACTGCCGCTAGCGAATCTTCGCTCAAGGGAAAAGTCGCGATTGCCAGCGGCGCTTGTACTATCCGGACCAACAGAGAAGGCAGATTGACTTCGTCCGTTAGCGCCGGATCGTCGTCTGCCGGCAAGAGTAAAGAACGTATCTGCACCACCAAAGAACTGCGTATCGAACACAAAGCGTTGGCTGCTGACGGCGAGCGCTGATAGATACAACTGCTCAATTTGTTGTTGGTATTCGGGCGAATGAAGCAACGCGATCTTGACCGAGTTTTCCATGTTGAGTGACAACACACCGTCTTCGTCCAAAGGCAAAAACTGCCACCAATCCGGACTTTCCACAGTGTTAGTAAACCCAGCCGCTTCCCACATCGGATAGCCGCGACGTCCATCGACGCACTGCATGTATTGATAGGACGCAGGATCGTCGAGCGGCATCGGTTGGAAGTCGAGGTCAAACGGATTGAACATCCGGCTGCGACGATCCACGTCGATTCGAAGCGGTTGATTCGGTGGACGTGCCACGCGCAATGCATTCTGGTCGATCAATTGATGAGCTTCCATGTCCGCCTGTTTTCGATAGTACTGGCGATGACAGCCAATCGAGCCCAGCAACATCAGGATCCCCATCAGGGCCAAAGTGATTTGCAGAACCACGTTGCCTGAAGAGCAGCCATCCCTAGTTTCAAGGTGCTCGGTATGCACCCCAAGATCCAAAGTTGACTGATGTTCACCAGATCTGGTCATTGACTTCTTTGGCACCATCAAAAGGCTTCCCATGAGTTGTTTTCAGTTCATTGGGGAAAATCGACACAAGACGCAAAAGCGGCATCTCCCTCTTTCGGATTCGGGTGTTACCGGCTTGGACTCCACGTGCTTGCCCTCCTGAACCGTCAAATCACACCAAGGCGCCCTCCGGTGGTGCAGGTCGCGCAGACCTTGGCGATTACAACGGTGGCTCCACCCCCGCGAGAGCTGCTCGTATGACCAGTAGCTTTGGGTTTCATGTAGCGAATCGTGGTATTTCCTTGACGGCGCAACTTGCCCAACTTAGTATTCATTGAGGCATTTGAGCCTCTTCTCTTGACCGATTCCGCCGTGGTGCGCTCGAAACAATCATGAAGTTTGTCATCATTGGCGTTCTGCTGCTCTTTCTGATCGGCTTCGGTGTTCTGATTTGGAAAGCTTCCAAAAATTGGCGCTGGTACCAAATCGTTCCCGTCGTGATCACGATGTTGTTAGCGATTGCCTTGCTATTCCCAACTGCCGGCGTTCTTAAGAGCCGCGCAGCTTGGCACAAAGTAAAAGAGAAGCTTGAGGTTCAGGCCGCCCAGGTCGAAAGCGAATATCAATCGCTCAAGTATGGCGATGCGTCAGGCACGGAAGGCGTTACCAGCTTGGCCACCAAACTATCCAAAATCGGACTTGAAGCTGGACGTAGTTGGCGGAACCTCAGACTCCAAGGTGGCACTAGCCAATCTCTTATCCTGGTGAATCCGCAAGCTCCGGCCGTAGCACCAGCTGAACCCGCCGAAGATGGGGCTGCAGCGGCAGCTCCGCCATTGATTCCCGAAGGACTGGTGGTTTACGGATTTGCCGAGTTCATTGATCCCAATACACAAATAGCGGTGCCAACCTTTTACCTTGGCGAATTTATCGTTAAGGCATCAACGGAAGCTCAGGTCACTCTTGAGCCCACGTCGGCACTAGCACCGGCCCAGGCGCAAGCGATCGATTCTCAGCAAGCGATCAGTTGGTCCGTTTACGAATT
Source organism: Rubripirellula amarantea (assembly GCF_007859865.1). Lineage (NCBI taxonomy): Bacteria > Pseudomonadati > Planctomycetota > Planctomycetia > Pirellulales > Pirellulaceae > Rubripirellula > Rubripirellula amarantea. Next base: position 908,615 of record NZ_SJPI01000003.1, read on the forward strand.
ATTGCCCCTTGATGGGCACGAACCGTTCATCGCCGACGGTAGCTCACCCAATGACGACAACATCCTCGGACGCGTGGATGATGCATTGGTTAATTCAGTCTTGTCCAACACCACACCCGAAACTCGACAATCCTATCTCGGAGACGGCCGTCGTCTTCGAGACAACGATCCTCCGCTGAGCCGGTGGGCGAAGATTGAATTCACGCAAAACCATGCCATCCAGGTGGATAGCCCCGAACAGCGTGGTGCTGTCGATGGCGGATTCTTCGACGGCAACGGCCGCGCCGTCGATGGTCGGTTGCAACGTGGAGAGGACGGTTCGGTCAAATTTAAGAAGACTGATCAAATCGTGATGCAGGAGGAAGCAGCAGAACAGCTCGTTGATTCCGGTGTTGCTAAATTGATTGACCGATACTACTTGCGTCCATTGAACGATTACCGGTTCGTCCTCAGACACATTCAGCTTCGTTTGGCCAACTTAGCTAACCGAAGCGAGGAACTGGTCGACCAAAAAGCAGTGCTCCAAGAAGCGATTGACCGCAGCAACACCATGCTGGTTGCCAATGCCGAAATTAAGATCAAGCTGGAAGCCGACTTGAAACAATTCCGAGTCGAAACCGAAGCGATTCGGGAATACACCGACACGCTCACAAAAGACTTGGCGGCGATGAAAAAAGAAATGGCTCGCCTGCACAAGCAAAACGTTGCCCTTGAACAGCGTTTAGATCAAATTCACCAATCGGTCGAGCGCAGCGTCAATGCTGTGACGATGGTTCCGTAGATCGCGGACGCTTTTTCTAGACTCGTCCCATCACAATGCCGCGTGCATATCGCTCACTATTCGTGATCGCGTGCAAAATTATCAGCGATAGATTGTGAAATGAGGCTATCCGCGACGCGGCGTAAGTCAGAAAATAGGCGTCGTCTCTTTCACCGTCTGACTAGCTCACCATCTGACTAGCGGCTGTGAACAAATGCCAATCAGCGAGGCGGTATGTCGGTGCCGATATGGATCGCGACGCACGGCCTTGAGGAGTGAACTATTGGGATGGCGATCCACCGTACCCTGCTATGTCTATGTCTGCTGTGGTCTAGCTGTTTGCCGACGATATCGTTGAGCGGATACGCAGCGGAGACAACTTCTACCCGCTTGGTTGCACGCCTTGCCGGTCGCAGCGACGAGGCACGCATCCGAGCAATCGCTGAAGTCAGTCGCACTGTTCAGCGGAAGTACCAGGCACTTCCGGAATTGAAGGAGGCGGCCGAATTGCTGATCGCTGAACTTTCCCCAGAAGATCAACTAAGCATTGGCACGGTGACTTTGATCTACACACTCGGAACGATCGACCGAAAAGAAGCTGAAGAATCTCTGATCAGCATGCTAGATTCACGACACACCGACGTTGTCCTGATCGCTGCGGATGTGCTGGGAAAGAACAAGTTTCACAATTCGATTGAAACGATCTACCAACTTAAAGACCATCCGGCATTTACAGAAAACTATGGGTTTCGATTCAACCTCATACGTGCGCTGGCTCAGATGCAACACCCTCGCGCTATTGAACTATTGACTCAATGGCGTCACGAATTCGACGGACAGCTCCGACACGAAATCAAAAAGCTACTTACTGAAGTCGACGTCAGAGATTTTGGCGGAGACGAAAAGAGGTTTAACGCCTGGCAGCGGTCGATGTCCCTCGAGGGTTCGGTGTCCCCTGATGAAGATGACATGGACGCTATGGACGAGAATCTCAAAGCAACAAACCCAGCACAGATCAAACTCTATCCCGCGAGTCATGCGTCCGACTCTCCTAACCGTGTTGAGTTGTCGAAGTCGTCGCAGTACTACGGAATTGACATTCACGCGAAACGATTGATGTTCATCATCGACCATTCCGGCAGCATGGAAGAATACTGGGATGGCCTTAGCCGATTGCAGCGAGCAAAGTCCGAGCTCATCAAAACGATAGAGGAACTCGATCCAAGAAGCGAATTCGCGCTGATGTTCTATGCGACGGACGTGCATGTGTGGAAATCAACACTGCTTCTAGCGAATGATCAAAACAAGCGTGAAGCGATAGCGTTCGTAAAACGGCTTCAATACGGAGATCGAACTAACACCTACGGTGCACTGAAGAACGCGATCGAATTTGACCAGCAGCTCGAAGCCGTTTTTCTGCTAACCGATGGTCAGCCGACTATTGGTGACTTCGTTAAGCCAGCAGAGATTGTTCAGGACATCATGCAACGAAATCGCTTTCGTCACCTTAAATTCAACACCATCGGAATTGCGATCAACCGTTCTACTGAAGCGTTCTTAAGTGCAATCGCGGAACAATCCGGTGGAGAGTATCGCGCGGCCAATTGACAAGCTTTGTGAGCACAAACTCTGCTGATCACACTTTGTTATCGAACGCTGACAATTAAACGTTGGCGTTCAAATGATGCACGTCAAAAGAAAACTCTCGGAAGAATCACTGGCGAAGGTCTTCAATACGAGGATCTTCCGTTTTGAAAAGTTGCCAATGAACCACTAGCGATACCTCTTCGTTCGGTGCCAGCGATTCATAGGGTCCCTGTAGCTCTAATTCAGCGAAATCGCTTTGAGGCGCGAGATAAATTTCCAGTGGCGTTTGCCCGGGCGCCGTATCGGCCAGCAATTCGCATCGTTTGATCAGTACGAGATCATGACGATGGTAACGGTTCCAGACCGACGATTGTCTTTCGCCCTTGCTGTTAGTCACCTCAGCGGGCGTGACAAAAACCTTTTGAGCATGAGGCTGCATTCCATTGAACGCTAGCCTTGTCACCCCGTTTCGGTCTTCAGTAACGACTGCTTTTTCTGGATGACTTAGCCGGATTTGGCTACCTGCAGAAAACTCGGTGAAGCCACCCCAATCAACTCGAGTGTTTTCCCAGACCGCGACCTTTGTATCGACTAATCCCCGGTTGGCAATCCGGTAGCTTACGACAGCAAGCGGCGCACCGTTGCTTCCCATCCTCATCTGGAAATGCTTGATCATCTGCAGCTTAGTTGTTTCGTCGATGCCGCTAGCGAGTTCGATCGCATCTGCCGTGTGGGAGCGGACGACGTAAGGCTCGCTGTCCAAAGATTCTAACGGTGGCCAGTTCCAGTCACTTTGCGGGCTCGACCACGCAGTACTTCCCCACTGCAAATTTTTCTCATCTCGGGTCGTGCGAAGCACCTCAATGCCATCAAGTGAGAATGAAACTATCCTGCCGCCCAGGTTTGGATCCACAGCAAGCCTGAGATTGTTTAGCTGTAGCGTTAAGTACTGACTTTGCTCGTCAGCCAATACTTTCGACTTCTCCCATCCAACTGTGGTCGAAACTAACGCAACCCACAGGCAGGCTATCGTTATCTTTTTCATCATTGCCCCGCTAATGCGTGAAGAGCCTAGTAAAAATCAAACGGTACAAAGCGGGCATTGTATGTCTAAGAAAAAAGCACCGCAGTAAATCTGCGGTGCTTCAGGATTTGCTTGCGAACCAACCGTCTAACGTTGGTCAGTCGATTCAGGCTTAAGGGCTCGAAGGAGAAACGATGACAGGTTGTTGAACTGAGTTGTCATCGTCTGTCAGAGCAGGAATCAGAGCCAAGGGAGCTAGAGCGGCCAAACCACCTAGTCCGCCACCGAAACCACCGCCGCCGCCAAATCCGCCACCGTACCCGCCGCCATAACCGCCGGGAGCTGATGCGGTAAGACCCGACGTAGGTGAGAACGATGCCATCGGAGAATTAGCAAGAGGTGCTCCTGCGGTGCCTAACGGTGCAGGATCCGCTGGGATGCCACTAGGATCGCTTGATCGAGCGATTTCGGGATAGCTCTTTTCAACAGCCTTGATCAAAGGCTCTGACATTTGAGGTGGAACCAACACCACGGGCAGCGTGTCGCCCGCCGCCAACTTGGTAACAAAGGTTTGAGTGACAACTGAAGCAGTCTGAGCAATCTCGGACGATGGAACCGCATTGAATGCGAACGCCGAATATCCAGCTCGTCCCGAAGCGACCAACCCGTGAACACCACCACGTAGACCGGTGATTTGGAAGCTGCCATCGTCACCAGCTTGTGTCGAACCCACGACGACACCGTTGTGGAAGATTTTGACTTGAGTACCGCCGAGTGGTGCCGATTCGTTCACGCTCATGACGCGACCAACAAGCTCGCCGTTAGGACCAAGTGTGACGTCGTAACCAAAAGTCTCGCCGACGCGAATATCGCTACTGCGACTACTTGCAAACGTTGTGATGTCTCGGATGCGATCAATCGACTCTCGCAAGTCGGATGCATTGACTTGCAACATTGTCATTTTCTTGGTCGCTGCTACTTGGCCAAGGCCAGCATCCAGGCCGTCAGCATCTGCCACTTTTTCATCGAAGTAATAAAGCATTGCGCCGTGAACATTATCGCCCGAAGCGACTATCGCATGGGGCCCACGTTCCACATTATCAATGGTGAACTCGCCATTTTCATCAACCGCCAACTCTTCCGATTCGCCATCAGGACGAACGACGGTGACAACGGTTTCCGATAGGCTCGATACATCCTCGAGAGCAGCCAGCAAATCAAGCTGAATCTTGACTTCGCGAGCTTCCGTGAAGAACGCAGTGTTGTCTTCAGGCAACTCATCTAGCTCATCCTGCATGTATCGGTTAGTCAACCGACTCGCCGAATCGTCAGAAACAGCAACGTTTGAAAGAACAAGACAACTCAGCAGCACAATGCCGAACTTCGAGAATCTAAAGCAGCGATTCATTATGGGTCTCACGGGGTCTTTTCTAGACTACCAGGGGGCAACAAAGTGGAGGGAGACACGCCCGGAAACATACACTTCCGCCACATTGAGCTTCGACTGAAAGCCCTAAACAGCATTCATCCGGTTGTATCCACGCGAACTCCAGACTTGGCGCACTTTAAATGCTACCAATCCAGATTGCAGATTAACTACCACTCAACGTCAGTCAAGCAAACTATGGGTAAGGATTGTCAAGTTTGTGACGGTTTTGACATCAGGCGACCGAAGCGTGTCCTGACTGGTCGTATCAGGTGATCATTCGTGCGCATAATGAACCTTGCCGGTCCCGCTGACGACCTTGCCAATGACTCGACAATCCACTCCCGAGGCGGCTAACTGCGCAACAACATTGGCTGCGTAGTATTCGTTCACTACAGCAATCATTCCGATGCCCATATTGAACACGCGACGCATCTCGCTCGTTTCGATTTCGCCAGTTTCTTGGAGCCAACGAAAAATCGCGGGCACTTCCCATGAACTAGCATCAATCACCGCGTCGACCTTCGACGGCAAAATCCGATCGAGGTTTTCTTCGATACCGCCACCGGTAATGTGAGCGAGTCCGTGAAGAACTTGCTTGACTCGGTAGTGTGTCTGCACGCTTCGAATGGCTTCGGTATAGATTCGTGTCGGACGTAAACAAACCTCCGCGAGCGAGTGACCACCAAAGACTTCAGGGCAATCATCCCAATTCAAACCGGCATCGGATATGACTTTTCGAACAAGTGAGTAACCGTTGCTGTGCAGACCATCGGATGCCAATCCCAGGACCACGTCTCCCTCTTCGATCTGCTTGCCGTCGATCAATCTCTTTCGCTCAACAACGCCGACGGCGAAACCTGCCAAGTCATAGTCCTCTTCGCCGTACTGGTCAGGCATGATCGCTGTTTCGCCACCAAGCAACGCCATGCCGCCTGCCACGCAGCCGTCACTAATGCCCTGAACAATTCTTTCAAGTCGTGATGGATCATCTTTTCCCATCGCCACATAGTCGAGGAAGAAAAGTGGTTCGGCTCCGGTGCATAGCAAGTCATTCACGCACATGCCAACCAAGTCAATTCCAACGGTGTCATGACGTCCGGTTTGCTGAGCAATGATGAGCTTGGTGCCGACCCCATCAGTGCCGCTTACCAAAACGGGCTCCTGATAGTTGCGAGCGAACAACTTGCCCGCAAAATCGAGCTTGAAGAGCCCCGCAAATCCACCGTCGCTTGGAATCACGCGAGGCGTGAAGGTACGGTGCATCAGTTTGGGCAATCGACTCATCGACTCGGCATATACGTCCAAGTCCACGCCAGCGTCTTTGTACGTCGCAGCCATTACTTCGAGACCTTTGCGATTCTCAAGAACAGTTCTTCTAGTTGAGCTTTGTCCACGTTGCCGGGAGCCTCAGTCATCATATCGGCTGCCTTCTGCGTTTTGGGGAACGCAATGACTTCGCGGATGTTGTCCAGCCCAGCAAATAGCATCACCCAGCGGTCGACACCCAACGCAATTCCACCGTGCGGTGGAGCACCGTACTTCAGAGCGTTAAGTAGAAAACCAAAGCGATCTTCCGCGGTTTCATCGTCAATTCCTAACAACCCAAACACTTTAGATTGTGTTTCGGCGTCGTGAATCCGGATGGTGCCCCCGCCCGCTTCGCTACCGTTGATGACCAAGTCATACGCCTGGGCACGGCACTGAGTCGGATCGGTATCGAGCTTTTCCAGATCTTCTGCCAGAGGTGCGGTAAACGGATGGTGCATCGCATTCCATTGACCAGATTCCTCGTCTTTTTCGAACATCGGAAACTCGGTCACCCAACTGCAATTGAGTTCTTCCGGATCGATCAACTTCAGTTCGGCTGCCAAACGTCGACGTAGTCCCGACAAACCTTTGCACGTCACTTCCCATGTATCCGCCAAAATCATTAGCAAATCGCCGGGTTCGCCAGACATCAACGTCTTGATCTCGTCGAGGTGTTCCGCTTCGAGATTCTTGCTAGTCGGGCTCCAAAGCGTTCCGTCATCTTCAACTCGGAACCATGCCAAACCTTTGGCACCGAAGTCATTCTTTACGTACTCGGTTAGCTCATCGATTTGCCGACGAGAGTACTTCATAGCGGCATCTTTGACGTTGATCCCGCGAACGAAGTTGCCCGCATCGGCAACACCGCGAAAGACTCGGAACTCGGTCTTCTTGGCGACGGACGTGATGTCGACCAGCTCCATGCCAAAGCGAAGATCGGGCGCGTCATGACCAAACCGACGCATTGCCTCGGCATAGGTGATTCGCGGAAGAGGCAACGAGATTTCTTTGCCGAGGATCTCTTTGGCGCTTCGTTTGACCAAACCATCGATCATTCCGATCACGTCTTCAGCATCGACAAAAGACATTTCTAAATCGAGCTGAGTAAATTCAGGTTGGCGGTCGGCTCTTAGGTCCTCGTCACGAAAGCACTTGGCAACTTGCACGTAGCGATCGAATCCCGCCACCATCAGAATCTGTTTGTAGAGCTGCGGCGATTGAGGCAACGCGTAAAACTTGCCTGCGTGAACACGACTGGGCACCAAATAGTCACGTGCTCCTTCAGGCGTGCTGCGACCAAGAATCGGCGTTTCGACATCGATGAAGTCATTCTCGGCGAAGTAGTCTCGCATGACCTTGATGATCGAACTTCGCAGCACAAGGGCTCGCAACATCGCAGGCCGACGGAGATCCAAGAAGCGATACTTCAACCGCAAATCTTCCCCTGGCAAATCTGACTGGCTAGGAGTAAACGGCGGTGTCTGGCACGCATTGAGAATTTGGAAGTGTTCGCCCCGAACTTCGATGTCGCCGGTGGCAAGCTTGTCGTTGGTCTTGCCTTCAAGTCGATCGGCAACCTTTCCTCGGATAAGCACGACGCTCTCGGTGGGTACCCGGCCTGCCTCGTCAATCATCGCTGCCCCGGCTTCGGGCGGCCCAATTACTACCTGGGTCAACCCATATCTATCTCGCAGATCAATAAAAACCGCTCCGCCGTGGTCGCGTTTGCTTTCCACCCAGCCGCAGAGGGTGACTTCATTTCCAACGTCGTCTTTACGGAGTTGTCCGCAGGTGTGAGTGCGTAGCACGAATGATTCGGGGGCTTAGGAAGGATTTTGGACCATAGGGCGACGCGCGGCCAGATTGAACCAAGCGGCGCCACCTTTCAACAGTCGGGATTCTAGCCCACATCGACCGGTTTGCTGGAGGGGAGGCACAACCGGCTTGCCACAGAAATTGCCAGGAAACACAAGTTGGAAAGCTGCCCCACTTACCCTCGGGCGATTCCATGCGCCAATAGCCAGGAAAAACGGCTTGGTTACGCCAACGATAACCGTGTCGTGAGCTCGTCAAGTGAGTCGATCCACGGCGTTTTGGCATCCGAACAGTCGTTCCACCAATCTCTTACCTTTTTCGCCGACGCAGGCGAACCAATGCCCCACAAACGCATGGCGGTTTCTATCGGCAGCGGCTCGCTTTGACAAAGACCAAGCTCCATTCCCGCGGTCAGAACGACGGGAACACTCGCCAACGCTCGTACATCACGATCGCTTGCCTCCTTACGATCCCCGGCGCGAAGATCCAATCCTAGCCCCAACATCAGCCACGCGACTCGCAGAACCTCGGGGACCAAAGGATCAGCATCGGTCAGCATCGCTTCAATCCAAATCAATTCTGCATCGGCATCCCAACCCCCATCGCCGCCACGCGAAGGTTGAATCAGATGAGCTTGAACGCGATTGGACCAAAATGCTTGATCGGCCGCAGGATCCCGAACCAACTTTTCCATCTGCAGCAACAATCCGGCTCCAAAAGAGTCCCATTGTTGTCGCAGCGGTTGGCCTCGCAGTTCTAATTGTTCCACCAGACGCGGAAATCGACGTAGGTAAACCTCTCGTGCATCACTCAATCGTTTGGCAATCGCGCCAGCGGTTTGGTCAAGCTGCAGCTCACTGCACCCGGCGAATGCAAGCGACGCCTTAGTAGCGTTGGCTACCGGAATTCGCGATGCAATTTGCCGAATGTATTCATTCCAGAATGGCCCCATTTCCAAAGATTCGGTTGCTAATCGCGTGTTGATCTGTACGACGAAATCAATCAACAACGCTTCTAACTTCGGATCGTTGCATTGGCCACCGGTGGCGACGATATAGGTCGCGTGCGCAGCACTCAATTCATCGGACACCGACCACAAAACCGAAACTCGATTGGCTCTCTCGGATCGCGGCAAGAACTCGTTCCTTAAAGTTGCTGGGATTTGACTAGTTGCTGGGGCTAACAAGGGAGATCATGACTTTGCAGCCGGCATCTGTGACGCAATCCATTGTTCCAACTCGTCAAAGTCAACAGGCGGAAGCTTCGTCAGATCAGGGCGCAGTCGCTGAGCCTCGTGCAAATAAACGTGCTGAATTTCGCTCTGGGCTCGTGTCGTGTTCCAGTGCAACAGAACGCGAATGCATCGCGGCAACGATCCCGGCACTGATATCTCATATCCGCAAAGCAACGGGACTTCCAACCAACCGAGCTGCCGAGCCGCCAAAGCAGGGAACTCCATCGTTAAATCTTTGGTCACCGTAAACTGAGCACTGGCAATGTCCGCGGGGTCCATTTCATTGCGGCGAATCATCAAAGCAATCATTTGCCTTGTCGCGGCCAAAATTTGGTCACGGTCGTCGGTTTCTACGGTGGTGGCGCCACGCACACCACGACAATAGACGGAACCTTCGTTCTTGCGGGCTTCCATGACAGATTTATCAAGCAGGGGAGGAGGCGGAATCGTCGACAACTTGACGATTCCGAAAGTAACTGATTGTTCTAACAACCATGACTATAGAAAAAATGGGTGCTTTAGAATACGCGGCAGATCGCCGATAATCGAGGCACTGCCATTCTCGCCCGTGGCATATCGAACCAATCATCGCGTTCCCAGCAACCATCACTTCTCTTTTCCACTCCAAACGAGTCCAGCATGCCCGCCGATCGATCTGCTCATCAAGAAAAAATCATCAAGAACTATTACCAAAACCGTGATGCCATTGGGCTGCAGAAGGCCCAGGAAGCGATTACGGAATTGTACCTCAGCGAGGGCAAAAAGCGGGAAACCGTTTGGAAACGTCTGACCAGTCATCTCGAAAAGGTGGGCCTGTCGGCGGCTCAGATCGAGAAGCTTCGCAAAGACGACGATCCCGCCAAGGTCGCTGAAGCGATCCAGAAGTTTCTCTGAAAGACCGTTTGGGGAAACACGACTGTGGGATGTGGGCTCTCTGCTTGCGGTGGCCGACGTGACCCTTATCATTGAGTCTGGTTCATGCACGTTTTCAGACTGGTAATCGCGGACTTCCACCATGTCGCTCTTCCTCTACGAACTCGTTTCACACAATTTGACGGTTGAGGATCAGTTCTTGCCGACTGGATTGGTATCGGGAAGCTTGTTTGCGCAAAGTCCCACCAGCATCGCCTTGCTAGCCGCTGGGCTGTTCTTGCTTGCGATTATCTCATTCGCGTTCATCTTCCTGATCAAGTACTTCAAGCTTTGGTTCCAGGCTTACATGTCGGTCGCCGATGTGAGCTTGATTAGTCTGATCCGAATGCACTTTACCAAGGTGAACCCCAACGTCGTCGTGCAGGCGAAAGTGATGTCGGCACAAGCAGGCCTCGACATCGACCGAGAGCACGGAATCAGTACTCGACGTCTGGAAGCTCACTACTTGGCCGGCGGCAATGTGATGAACGTGATCCATGCGATCATTGCTGCCCACCGTGCCGAAATCCCGCTCGACTTTGACCAAGCCGCAGCAATCGACTTGGCCGGTCGCGATGTTCTCGATGCGGTGCAAACCAGTGTGTACCCCAAAGTGATTGATTGCCCCGATCCGGCTCGCAGTGGTAAGACGACGCTTAGTGCCATCACTAAAAATGGAATCGAGCTTCGTGTTCGTGCACGCGTCACCGTGCGAACCAATATCTCTCAACTGATCGGCGGGGCTACCGAGGATACGATCATCGCTCGCGTTGGCGAGGCCATCATCAGTTCAATTGGTTCTGCTGATACGCATTTTCATGTTCTGGAGAACCCAGACATGATTACCCGCAAGGTCCTGTCCCGCGGATTAGATGCGCAGACCGCCTTCGAGATTGTTTCGATCGACATTGCCGACATTGATGTCGGTGAAAATATCGGTGCTCGCCTGCAAACCGATCAAGCCGAAGCCGATACTCGTGTCGCCCGTGCCCAAGCCGAGCGCCGACGCGCCGAAGCGATCGCGGAAGAACAACAGATGAAAGCGAAAGTCACCGATAACCGCTCTCAATTGGTTTTGGCCGAAGCTGAAGTCCCCCGTGCAATGGCTGAGGCGTTTAAGGCTGGTCGAATCGCCGCGCCGACAGCACTCGACAACTAACTTGCCGACCAAACCATCGGCTGCAAATAGAAAGTCTCTTTAGCCTTGAACGTCACACCCCGCCGCTCATATCGAGTCAACTTTCCCGGCGGCGATGGCGACTCGCTCGCAGGAATTATTGATCTGCCAGCGGGTTCTGGTGATGCACCAAGCCCGGTCGCTGTTTTCAGTCATTGCTTTACTTGCAATAAAGACCTCAAAGCAATCGTTCGTATCTCGCGATCCCTGGCTGAACAGGGCATCGCAGTACTGCGTTTTGACATGACCGGCTTGGGCGGAAGCGAAGGTGACTTTGCTCGCACCAACTTTACTTCCAATTGCAACGATCTCCGCCAAGCGATTCGTTTCGCATCTGGGGAAATCGGCCCCGTAGCAGCATTGATAGGGCATAGCTTTGGCGGCGCAGCATCGCTTGCTGTTGGATCAGAATTTTCCGCCGGATCATCGCTGTCGGCAATCATCACGCTAGCAGCACCAAGCGATACCGCTCAATTGGCCAAGTTGCTCGAACGCATGAATCCGAGTATTCCGCGAGACGGATTGGGCACGGTCACGATCGGAGGTCGCACGTGGTCGATTTCAAAAGAGATGCTCGATGACTTCCGGAGTCACGACCTGCCCTCACTCATTGGCAAAATTGGATTGCCCACACTCGTGCTTCATTCCCCAGAAGACCAAACCGTGGGATACGACCATGCAATTCGCATCATGGGTTTGATCAACCCGAACGCCAGCTTGGTTACGCTCCATGGGGCGGATCATCTTCTCGCTAAGAATGCGGACGATCTGACTTACGTTTCGGCAAGCATTGCTGCGTTTGTCCATCGCTACGCCGCGAGCCAATAGTTACTCGTTCCCTGGCGCGAGTCACCATCGCAATTTGCGGGGCCTCACGTCATTGCACTTTCCGCTTCAAAACACAAAGAGCGAGACGAGATTCAAAGGCACAGCTCCAGCCCCTGTTCAGAGTTCTGACTTGAAACGCTGAGCACAGCGTTCGGTAGCCGAGCTTTCCCAACTGGCTTGGCGATCTTACTTAGCACCCTGGCTGGGTCTTATACGGATAATCGGAATATCCAACACTGCCGGAACGGCTCTTGTTGCTCCATCAACGATGAGATCCAAATCGTGGCGTTGTCAGATGGATCGGCGACCTAGGTTCTTTGTAGATGCAATTCAATCTCGAACTTCGCTCTACCTAATCTGTTCATGCTTTTATCTCGACCTCGTGCCACTCGAATTCGCCAGGGCACCGCCGTCACCGAGTTGGCAGTATGTCTTCCCGTGCTCGTAATCATCATGCTCGCGACGATCGAAGCTTGCACCATGATGCACGTGCAACAGCGTTTGAAAACAACAGCGTTTGAAGGTGCTCGAGTGGGCATTGTCCCCGGCTCTAAGCAGGTCAACGTCGAATATCAGTGCGAGCTATTGCTCGATGGGCACAAAGTTCATCAATACTCCGTTGCGATGGACCCGGCCGATCCGAGCACGCTGAATCAAGGTGACTGGTTTACGGTCACCGTCGAAGCACCATGCGGCCCCAACTCGCTCGTGGGTGGATGGCTCTACGCCGACAAAGTCCTTTCTAGATCAGTCGCTCTGAGAGCTGAATAACCATGCATACATCCGTTCCTTCACCGCATCATTCTTCCAACGCAAACCGAAATCGTAGCGGTGCTACGATCGCGTTGGTTGTTATCTTGCTTCCCGTTCTGTTCGCGATATCCGCATTGGCTATCAACGTAGCGTACATCGAATCGGCCAATACCGAGATCCAAATCGCTACCGATGCGGCGGTCCGAGCAGCAGGGCGGACCTATGCTCTGACCGGTGACCAGGACGCATCGCTAGTCGCAGCCCAGGAAGCCGCCGCGCGAAACCCGATCGGTGATTACGTTCTACCGATCTCTGCGGGTGACCTCGACTTTGGTGTGAGTGATCGAGACGACGTTGATTCGGCTTATCAGTTCACGAACTCGGGTTCGGGTAACTCTGTTCGTTTAACAACGCGGGCACTTTCAAGCGGCGCTGTTGCGGGTATGCCAACCGTCTTCCCGTTTTTCGGCGATAGCTTTGTGATCCGACCTGAGCGTACCGCGATTTGTACACAGGGTGTGATTGACATCGCTCTCGTCGTCGACCGTAGCGGATCGATGGCCTACTCGGCTGACGAAGTTGCTGTCTACCCTCCCGCTCCCGCATCGGCTCCGGCGGATTGGGACTTTGGCGACCCCGTTCCGCCCAATGCCAGGTGGATCGACCTGATTGCGTCAGTGCAGGCATTCATTGACGAACTTGATGCCAGCCCGCAAACGGAACTGCTGTCTTTATCGACTTACAACAACAGCAGCGCCACGCCGACGAAACTTGGCGACAACTATGCGGACGTCGTTGCTGCCCTCAATACCATCTCGATGAACTTCGAAGCTGGTGGCACCAATATCGGACAAGGCATGTACGAAGCGTTAGCCGCCGTCAACGATTCGACCCATGGCCGAGATCACGCCTCTAAAGTTGTACTGCTAATGACCGATGGAGTTCACAACTATGGCACCCATCCCAAATCGGCTGCCTATAGCTTGGCGAATAGCGGAGTCACCTTGTTCGCAATCACGTTCAGTGACGAAGCGGACCAAGCCACGATGCAGGACGTAGCAGAAATGTGCGGTGGCGAACACTTTCACGCCATCAACGCAGCTCAGCTCAAAGAGGCATTCCAGAAGATCGCACGTCGACTCCCCACACTGATCACTCAGTAACCCAGCGCAGGCGGTCAACGTAACTCAGCCTCGGCGGTGAACCGTTTTGCAAATCCACATCGCTGTTTCGCTAACTCGTTTCCAATCAATCATGAATTGCAACTTCGTCGCTTCGCAAGTCCGTCGCCCCCATCACAGAACCGGTGCCGCTGCCGTCGAATTCGCCATGGCCATGCTTGTGCTTGTGGTCACTGTTTTCGGGGGTATCGAGATTACTCGTGTCGCCATGCTTCGGCATAGCATCGATCACGCTGCCTACGTCGCATCTCGAGCAGCGATAGTCCCTGGCGCTAGCTCTGCCGAGGTCATCGATTCCGCTCACGCTCACCTTTCTAAACTTGGCATTGTCAACGGAGATGTAACGGTCAATCCAGCCGTCATCGGCGAAGATACGTCCGAAGTCCAGGTGATCGTCACCATCCCCGTCGCGGATAACTCGTTTGTCTTGCCGAGGTACGTGACGGGAAACCTAAGCGGCCAAAGTACGCTGATGACCGAGCGATCACCGATGCAAATGGCAAGCACGCTGCCCACACCGCCGCCTCCGCCACCAGCGGATCCACCATCGGAAGACCCACCGTCCGACGACCCGCCATCGGGTGACCCGCCCTCTGACGATCCACCGGCCGATGACCCGCCCGCCGAAGAGCCATCTCCTCCGCCACCGCCGCCACCACCACCGCCAATGCTCTAACGATCAGGCATTTGCACGATGATCAAACGAGAGGGTGATCAAACGAGATTTAGCCCAACTCGGTCAGGCGACCGCTGCTATCACCGATCGATTCGGCGGGTGTTCCCATCACGTCAAGCATGGACAAGAACAGGTTACCCATAGGACGTTCGTGCTCAGGTCGAATCAGGCGGCCGGTTTCGACCCTTCCACCGCCACCACCTGCTAACACAATCGGTAGATCACCGTGCTGGTGCCGATTACCGTCGCTGATTCCACTGCCATAAAGCACCAAGGACTGATCGAGGATTGATCCGCCTTCGCCATCCTTCATGGCATCGAGTTTTTCGAGGAAGTAGGCAAATTGCTCGACCAAGTAGTGGTCAACTTTTCGAATTTGAGCCACTGTTTCTTCGCGATTGCGATGATGACTCATCTCGTGGTGCGCATCTTTCACACCAACCTCGGTGTAGCGACGATTACCCCCGGCGTTGTCCAACATCAACGTGGCGACCCGCATCGTATCGGTTTGAAAACCAATGGCCATCAAGTCGTACATCAATCTTGCGTGCTCACGAAACGATTCAACTCGGCCAAACGGGACTTCAATGTCAGGTAGAGCTTGCTGGTCGAGCTTTTCAGCTCTTTCAATCCGCATTTCGATCTCACGCACGCTTGTAAAGTACTCGTCAAGCTTCCGTTGATCGGTTTGCCCCACTTGCTTCATCAACTTCTTCGCGTCGCCAGCCACCACATCTAGAATGCTCTGACGCACCAAGTCGCGTTTGCGACGTTCGCCTCCGTCACCGCTACCAAACATTCGCTCAAAAGCCATGCGTGGCGTCGTTTCTTTTGGCATTGGCCGAGTCGCATCACGCCACGAAATGTTCGACGAATAGGCGCAACTGTATCCCGAGTCGCAACTGCCGCCGTTTCGGCTTCCCTCAAGCCCGAGTTCAACCGAGGGCAAGCGAGTCTTGCCGATCAACTGTTGCGCCGCCACTTGGTCGACGGAAATACCGATCTTGATATTCCCACTAGTCTTTAGCGGACGCGCAGCGGTCAGGAACGTCGCTGCACATCGAGCGTGGTCACCCGCGCCGTCGCCATTGGCCCTTCCGTTGTCGTGCGCCAAATTTTCGATCACGTTGATCTTCGATTTCACCCCGGCAAGAGGTCGAAGCGTGTTGGACAACTCCCAATCCCGTGAGACAACCCCTTCTTCCTTTGACGTAGGTTTCCAGTCAGGCATGATCGCGCCATTGGGAAAGAAGATCATTGCCATGCGGCAAGGCTTCTCGATCGCATCGGCCGCAAACGCACTTTTGGCGAACGGTGTCATTGCCTCAAGCAGTGGCAATCCAAGCGTGAGGCCTGTGCCTCGTAGCAACGAACGACGACTCAACAGCCCAGACACTTCACCTGTTGCCGGCACACCATTGGGACGTTGCATGTCGATCTCTTGTGCTTTGTTCGGTTTCATCTATTTTCCCTCGGTTGACTGAACAGTACTTGGGCCATTCCATTCGTAGAACTGAAATGGACGACTCAAAATCACTTCGGTGATGATGTCTTGGAATCGGTAGTCGTTTGACGATGTTGATTGAACGATGGCGTCGATCACACATCGATCTTGAGGCGACAATCCTCGACCAAGCGAGAACGCCATGAGCTGTTTGGTTACGTTCGTTGCAAAGGCTTTTGATTCCGTTGCCCCCAGCACCGTTGTTAGTTCTGACGCACCATCGAAAAGTCGCCCTCCCGGCAATTCTCCGCTGGAATCGACTTTGTGTTTACCGTCCATTGTCCGCAACTGACCGATGGCATCGAATTGTTCCAACCCAAACCCGAGTTGGTCCATGACGCGATGGCATGCTGCACAAGACGCATCGGCACGGTGCAATTCAAGTTGCTCGCGCAATGTTGCATCCGCGTCGGCGGTTTTCGTTTCGTCTAGTTCTGGAACGCCCGCTGGTGGATCTGGCGGCGGTGTTCCCAACACATTCTCTAATATCCATTTCCCCCTTTTCACGGGGGAAGTACGACCGGGGTTACTGGTCAATGTCAAAACACTTGCATGCGATAGGACCCCGCGCCGAGGAGTGTTCTTAATCGACACCTTTTGGAAGTGATCGGCAGCACTGCTCAGTTCATTCGCGGCTTCATTTAACTCGTAATGTTTCGCCAACTCCTGATTCACAAAGGTGTAGTCGGCCGTCAATAAATCTCCGACCGGACGGTTGTCTTTTACCAACTGGGAAAACAACATCTGTGTCTCACGCAGCATTGCTGACTTCAGCGAGGGCGTGAACGCGGGAAAGCGATCGGTGTCGGCTTCATGACTGGTCAAGTTTCTCAACCCAAGCCACTGCGACGCAAATTGAGTCGACAATGCATCGGCTTTTTCGTGCCGAAGCATTCGGTTGATTTGATGCTTTAACGTTGTGCCTTCAAGCCTTCCCTGTTCAGCCAGCTTCAATAATTCCTCATCCGGCATGCTGCTCCAAAGGAAGTAAGACATCCGCGACGCTAGCTGAAGCTGAGTCAGCGGAACCTCGTTGCCGCTTTCCTCGTCGGCAACCCAATCGGAAGGCGGGACTTCAATGCGGAACAAAAAGTGAGGTGACATCAAAACAGCCGTGACGGCAATCTGAACACCGCGATAGTACGATTCGCCGCGATCAGTCGCTTCCACTACGAGATTGACGTACGGTTGGACTTCGTCGTCAGTAACTGGCCTGCGGAAGGCGAGCCGCATCAGCGGCTTCATGCATTGTTCTGCCGCGGGCGCGACGTCCTTCCACTTGTCGCCCCGTTTCTTGGCCGTCTTACGAAGAATTCGATACTGACTCGGCGGCAGAGCACCTTCGGGAGTGCGAACTGGACCAGAAAGTTGCAGATTCCGAATCACCAATGCAAAGGCATCGGCGTCTAGCTTGCGAGTTCGCTTGAGCGGATGTTTTGATCGCTCAATGGCATCAGCAAGTTGGTCATCGCTTAAAGCTATCCGCTCTGGTCTAACGCTCTCACCAACCTCGGCTTTCTGGTCGCTCTCGTCAGCCGCTCGAACAAAGAACTGATGCTTTCCTTTGACCAGATCTATTTCAAAATCAAATCGTTTGCTGCTTCCACCACCACCGAAATATTCTAACTCGGCCCGCTGGAGCAACTTTCCAGACTTGTCAAAGACGGCTACCGTTCGGGCATCTTTTGTGGCCGAGCCTCCGTAGAATCGTATGCGATACCGCCCATCGGTTGGAACTTCGTACTCGGCCCAAGCGATGGTTTCAGGTTTAATAAAGAGTCCGTTGAAACTGCCGACTCCGATAGGACCAACGGTCAGCAGTTGATCTGATGGACGAATCAGCTCTACGCGAGGAAGAGTGCCGGGGTCGACCAACACGGTGGCAGCCACTTCCTCGGCGGCGGAGATGTACTTTTCAATCTGCAACGGCGAAAGTGAAAGTACGTCACTGTTGTTGTCGAATCCGGCGCCCACTTCGTCCGAAGGGAAGCTGTCCGCAGGAGTTAGCTTCATTCCGAAGAGATCACTGACCGTACGGTTGTATTCAGCCCGATTGAGCCGTCGAGCTGTCACGCGTCCTGGACGTGGACGAAGATCGCATGAAACCGCATAGAGCGTTTGGTCTAGCGAGTCCGAAAGCAATTTCCGTTCTTCGTCTGTGGGAACTTCCGCGTCTTCAGGTGGCATGGCACCGAACCGAATCATTTCGAGAACGCGTTGCATTGTGCCCGCGCCGCCTTCCATGACTTCGAGTGAAGAATACGAAGACAGATCAAGTTCGCCTTCCGCAATGTCTTCGTTGTGGCAGTCCAAACAGAACCGTTCAAGCAACGGCCAACCTTGCTTTTCCCAACTCTCGGACGTCGCAATTAGATTCGATTCACTCTCGTTTGCCATTGCAGAGGCCGGCAAAAACATAATTCCTCCCGTCACGATTAACGCGTAACAGGCGGACAATAAAATCCGTGCAACGATTCTAAAATCGAACACTAGCGATCACCGGAATTTTGGGCGGGACCAAAACTCAATCAACACAAAAACGCTTGCAAGCCGCTGTTGAATGAGTTCGGCAATAAGGGAGGGAAGATCTCAAATGAGACCACGTATCCATAATACCCCAATGGCGTCATTTGTGCCAACCTAAACCTAATGATTAGCATCCGTTCACTTCGCGATTGACCTCGTTCTCAAACGGTTGATCTCAAATGACGGGGTCAGGCTAGACGGGGTAGGGCGGCTAGACCGCGGAACCGCAGCTAGCGACGAATGCCGCCCGACGCACCTGCAGTCGCGAATTGCCGCACCGGAGGCACCGTTAATCCTCGGCGGCTGGCTTCATAGCGAAAGGCTCGCTCAAAGAAAGGGAACGGCAAACTTGGATTTCGACGTAGTGCGTATCGCTCGATTCCGACGACTAGCTTCACGTCAATCTTGCCTAATTCGACCTGCTTAACGACGTATTTCAGATAATTGCGTTGGTCTTCAGCGGAAGCACGCAACCGATTGACCAACTGCTCCTCTAACGTTGCACTTCGCGATCCCGTTCCCGATGAGACTTGGCTTGCCGTAATCTGAGCGTGGCATTGGCCAACACATACAATCAAAAGGCCAAGCGATAGCCATATTCGAAACATCATCATAGTTTCCCTACCAGTTTCACCCTGAGCGGACAGGTTTGCTCTTGCAACGAGACTACGAAGGGTTTGACGACGATGACAAGATGAATTCTGACGTCGTCATAGGTGGTTTGGCTCGGTGGACTCATCTGTATCCCCGCTCACTTTCGCCCCATTTCACCTAATCAAACACTGTGTCAATCAAATGAACGACCGACGCGAAACCATAAGAATGTTGGCTGCATTGACCGTTTCCGCGAGCATCGGAGGTTCCACTGCCGCGAAAATCGCAAAGTCCGATGATCTTACTGCGGACGGCTCCGCAGCAGACGCCTTTGAAGTGGTGTCGGTAGAACCATCGAACTTCGTTCTGCACGGTCTGGAACTGCAAAGCTTGATCGACGCCGAACGCTCATGGACAAAGCTCCGGGGCCCTCGTTACTTTTCTCAGTCCGTTTCGAGGCCCAAGCACGTCTCAAGTCACCCGAACGAATTTCAACTTTGGTACGAAATCTCAGATCCGAAACCTCCGTCCAAGAAAACGCTTCGCTTTCGTGACCCCCACAACTCTAACGAAGCGATCACGGTGCAAGTCGGTGACCCGGCCTTTTTCCTTTCTCCTTCCCAGAAACTTACTTCGGGTCTCCCAACTAAGATCCCAGCAAATCTAAACCTGATGAAAGCCTATCGGGTAACCAACACCACGCCGGCGAAGAAGCAAACCGAGGTCGAAATTGAAACTTCCTGGGGACCAACAACACGTAAATTGGATCATCCGATCTTTGTTTGCATCGCGTGCGAGGAATGGCACCACGAACAACACATGCCTATTAAGGACGACACTCGATATCAACTTGTTTACGCGTCCAAGGAGGTTGAAATTTCAGACCAAACGAGCGTTATCGACCAGTTTGGCTTGAACAAGTTAACGGTGTCATCCGCAGGATGGGTGTCATTTGAAGCGGCGCTAACGGAATAAAAAATGTCGAAGTTGGAAAAACCAACTTCGACATGAGTGTTCGTATCGTATCGCAAGGTATTGTCGTGCTGAGTCATAGACTAAGAATCGACAATTGTTGTTCGACACTTACTCTGGCATGATTACCTTGTCGATGACGTGGATGACTCCGTTCTTGCTATTGATGTCTGTCTTGATCACCTTCGCGTTGTTGATCATGACATCACTACCTTCGACTTTGATGTCAATGGTTGAACCTTCTACCGTTTTGGCTTCGGTCAACCCAACGACGTCCTTCGCCATTACTTTTCCGGAAACGACGTGATAGGTCAAAATCTTGACCAACTTCGCTTTATTCTCTGGCTTCAATAGGCTTTCCACCGTTCCATCAGGAAGCGCTGCGAACGCTTCGTTGGTTGGTGCGAACACGGTAAACGGACCTTCGCCCGACAACGTGTCCACCAACCCGGCTGCTTTGACGGCTGCCACCAAAGTCGTGAACTGTTCACCAGCAACCGCATTTTCCACAACTGTCTTGTCGCAGGTGCCACAACCAGCTTGTGCCGATTGAACACTCATCGAGACAACAACGAGAGCTGCCAACATCATCCCACCAAACTTACGCATCTTAGATTCTCCGAGTAAAACACTAACGTCACCGCTTTAGTTTCCCACGCTGGAAAGACACTCGAACTCGAAACAATCGAGTTCGCGAACGGCTCAGTGATAGAATTGTCTTCACGGATCAATTGTCAGAGGCTGGCAAGTGCTAAGTGAAATTTTTTTCCAGATGCATCTCAACCGTTCGCCGCTCTAACGGAAAGTTGAGCGTGCGAATCAACAGGCTTATTCCTTTGGCCATGCGGATTCGAGTTGATGGACTTGCAAGCTCGACAACGTTGCTTCACCACCGATGGCAAACGCTTCGAGCAACGAAAACGGCCCCACGGTCTTGTTGCGTTCGGTAATGGTTGTGGCTCCATCATTCACCCACACTTCAAGTTGAGATCGGTCAACGAGAACCCGCAACGTCACAGTCTTGTCCACCATGTTGGCGGTGACGCCCATGACCGTTTCGTCTTGGGCGTTGAACACAATTTCGTTGTTCCCCATTCGCAAGCCGACCTGCTGCGAATTCCCGATTTCGAAGGTGGCCTCGACGTCATATAGCTCGCCATCAAGTTGCAACGAGAATGATTGCTCTGGTGTCAGTGACTTCGCGACTGCGGTTTGCTTGCCCGTGTAGATGCTTTCGATTTCTTTGACGGGTTTCGAGAACAGCCGGATGCCCTCCGGGGTTGTTCGAAGAGTTAGTTCATGGGGGAACGTAAACGCTTGATTGAATGGCATGCCGGGCATCTCAATACGCGACCAACCAATCAGAATCCTTCGATTGTCCGGAGCATTGTCGAATGTCTGAGATGCATAGATGTTGCCATGGAACAATTGAAGCTTTGAATCGTCTTCCGGCGTGAACGACTTACCGTCGAAGTCGCCCAAGACGTATTTACCATCGGCGGCGAAGGTAACCCAGCGAGTGTTATTCGCATCTCCGTCCACGGCCAACTCAAACAATTCAGGACACTCGTAGTAACCCGACAAGTGACTTTGCGGAGACCAATCTTTCAAATTGGTGGACGTGTAAAACGACGTCCTTTGTCCCTGACCTTCGGTTTCGTCGTAGACCACCATCGCCCAATGTCCACCGAGTTGCTCGGCAGTCTCATCAAGTGGTCGATCGGTATCGTCATAGGCATACCAAATCACTTTCGGATCCCGGCCCTTGTGTTGGATAATCGGATTGCCCTCATACCACGAGAAGGTCCGTCCTCGATCTCGGCTGTACACAACAGCTTCACCTGCGCCGGTGTCGGTTAGAAACGCAACCAAGACATCTTCATCTCCCTCTTTCCATCCTGCGGTGTTCTTGAAGTCCACCGTCGCGCCGCCAGAAAAGCAGGCCCCGGTCGCCATCGTTTCAGGAAACAAAACGTTTGGCAATTGTTCCCAGTGAACCAAGTCTTTGCTAACAGCATGGCCCCACGTCATGTTTCCCCAGTTCCAACCAACGGGATTGTGCTGGAAATACAAGTGCCATTCGCCGTCAAGGAACACCATTCCGTTGGGATCATTGTTCCAGCCCACCTTTTGAGAGAAGTGAAACTGCGGCCTTAAGGGTTCTTTGTAGAACTGTTGACTCCCAGGCACTTCCGCTGACATGGCGACTAAATCAAAGACATCTGGACGAACACGTTCCGCACGCACCACGGCTTCTTGTCCAGCGTACGCATCCATCGAGAAGTACGCGTACCAATCTACGGATTCGGGAGTCATCGCTAGCTCGGTGGTATAGTGCCGTACGGGCTTACCGTTGACTGAGACTTCGAGCGTCACCTTTTCGCCGCCGTTTTGGATTGGAATAATCAGGTAGGGTTGATCCACCACAATCGACTTCTGCATCGGCACGCGACTCGGGCGATGATCCGATTGAACGATTTGGTCAACATTGATATGCCCCCAGCCGCCCACGGCATCGTCGATGATCTCAATCACTAGTGTCTGCCCCTGCAGGTCACTGACATCCCAGAACCCTTGCGACAATGCCTCGCTTCCTCCCGGTTCAACATTAGTGCCGGTCGCTTCACGAACCACCTTACCGTCATGCAGAAGTCGCATCCCAGTCTTGCCAGGAAAACCGCCGCCGCCAATCAAGAATGTGATATAGGGCTGCGATAGTTTGAACTCTGCCGACGTCAGCGTGCCTTTGGACTTATCGCCGCCTAGAAACGAATTGACGAGTCCCTTTCCTTTAAATCCGCTGACCTTCATCTGACCCGGCAGCGTTCCCTTGGCCGGACCAGTTCCGAATGCGTTCCCCGTTACGGTCCAGTTGCCGTAGCTGTCTGTTTCAAAATCAGCAATCACGAGGTCTTCGCCGGACACGCCCGCCGATAATAGGGGACTAGGCAGCAGCGTTAGCAATAGCAGCACGAACATTACAGGGTGCGTATTCATTGTAAAAACATCCAAGAAATAAACGGTCGTAAAACGGACTCAGCAAGAGAATGCTTAGGAAGCGAGTTCGCGAATCCCTAGCTTGGCTTCCATGTCCTCCAATGGAACGCCCTTCGTTTCGGGGACTAATGTCGCGACCCAAACTAATTGCAGCACCATCATGAAGCAGAAAAATCCAAATACGTATCCAGGTGCGAACGTGTTGATCATCCAAGGAAAAACCATCGTCAACAAGGCCGCGAAAATCCAATGCGTAAAGCTGCCAAGTGACTGGCCGGCTGCACGATGCCGATTGGGGAATATCTCGCTGATCAGAACCCAAATCACCGCACCTTGACCAACCGCGTGAGCGGCAATGAACGAAAAGATGCAGATCATCACAACGTTGCCTCCCGACCCGGATTGTTGGGCAGCCACATCCATGGCTGCGGTCGTTCGCTCGTTCAGTTCATCCTGGGGAGTGCTTTCGCCAACGGCATACTGGCCCGCATCCATTTGGTTACTTGCGAGCGAGTCGAGATACTTTTCGACCGCCCCGGAAAGTTGCGAGCTCAAGCTAGAGACATCGTCGAGGTCAGGATTGGGTAGAGCTTGGACCTTTGCAAGACTGCCACTAGCCGACTGAACTGACATCGCCGCATTTGCGACTTCAAACGCCGGTGCGTGCGCAAGAAAAGTCCACGCGCAAATGCCCAACGATGCGATGTACCCGAAGGATCCCACATACAGCAGCGCCCGTCTTCCCATTCGGTCAATCAAGTACAAACCGAGAAACGTGAACAACAGGTTGGTGACCCCGATACCAATCGAATTTAACAGCGAAGCGTTTTCCCCGAGTCCGGCCAACTGAAAGATTCGCGGCGCAAAATAAAGAATCGCATTGATGCCCGAGAGTTGATTAAAAAACGCAACCATGAAGGCAAGCAATATTGGTGTCTTCAATCGCCAAGTCCAAAACGGCTCTTGGCTGCCATCGCCTCCCGATTCAAACGCCGACTTTTCAATTTCATCGGCGAGTTTCTGAATCTCCGCTTCGCTAGCGTTTTCGTTGACCTGACGCAGCACACTAACAGCCGCAGCTCGATCAGATCTCTTAGCGATCAACCATCGTGGACTCTGCGGTATCCCCCAACACATCACCGTGTAGATGATCGCAGGCAAAGCTTCGATTCCGAGCATCCAACGCCAAGCGTCCACCTGAACAAATCGTCCGATCAGATAGTTGGAAAGGAACGCGATCAATATTCCCAGCACAATATTGAACTGGAACATCCCCGCCAATCGACCGCGACGCTCCGGTGGCGCGATCTCAGAGATGTACAGCGGCGCCGTCACCGTCGAGATACCAACGCCAAGTCCACCTATGAACCTTGCGATCATGAACGAATACTCATCCGTCGCCATACCAGACCACACCGCTGATATCGTGTAGAGCGCCCCAATCGAAATCAGCGTTCGCTTGCGGCCCCAGCGATCCGTGGGAATTCCACCGACTAATGATCCAAGTACCGTGCCCCACAACGCCATGCTGATCGCAAGTCCATGCATTGCATTGTCGAGGCCCCACAAGCTTTGAATGGTTTTCTCGGCACCTGATATGACGACTGTATCGAAACCAAACAAGAAACCCGCTAACGCGGCGGACAATGACCAAAAGAAGACCTTGCTTTGCATTCTCACCCACCATACCTAACTGCATTGCTCGAACCAAAAAGCTCGGTGCTCGTTGTTGTCTGCAGACCAACCGAAATGTAGTTTCAGCAAAACACTGATGTAGCGTGCTTACCGTGGCAACAATTGACTGATGGAGCGAGCATCCGGACTTAGCCTACGATAGCGACCGATCACGCTCGGTGCTTGACGAGGCTTCAGCACTAGCAAAAAAATCTCACACAAACGAAAGCGTGAGATAGAAAATGCGGAAACAAACTTACGATTTCAATCCGCAAACCCATTAGTATTTGGCGGGGCTAAGCAGAAAAGCCATCTCGCTTCGAATCGCTAGTCATCCTAACGTCGATATTGCGAAGGAGAGGTATTCATGATTCGCTTGAACGTACGATTGAAATGCGAGTGGTCGTAGAAACCGCACTGCAATGCGATATCAGAAATCGACGCGTCACCTTCTCGCAACATCCTTGCCGCGTTTTCAACCCGTATACGCATCAAGTATTGCCGAGGCGAGGCCCCAAAAGCTCGACGGAACCGACGCTCGAACTGGCTCACCGAAAGCCCAGATGTCTTGGCCAGCGACTCGGTGGTCAATGGCTTGGCGAAATCCTTGTGCAAAGACTCGATAACGTTTTCGAATGCAGCAGCAGTGCCGCTGCGCTCACGCATCTGCTCGACCTGGTACGAGAACCCAGCGATTCCAATCACTTTGCCCTTGCGGTTGCGTAGTGGCACCTTGGTTGTCATCACCAATCGTGGCGACCCTTCCGCTTCAGGTGCACTTTCCATCCGCCCCACGATCGGTTCGCCAGCGTCCATTACCGCGCGATCGTCAGCCTGATATTCATCCGCTCGTTGTTTGGGAAAAAAATCGTGGTCGGTCTTGCCGATCGCAGCGTTCTGATCCGTGACACCGCAATATTCGCAGCCTCTTTGATTGAGCATCACAAAACGCCCCCGACGATCTTTCACGAAGAACGAAACCCCGGGCATAAAATCAAAAAGCGAGAAAATCTGCTCTGAGGGATCGAGTTGGCTCAAAAAATCTCGCTGCACACCGGTACTTTCCATGCCTTGTTTTTACACGCATTTGCAGAGATTGTCCAAGACATAGTGAGCCAGACCGCTCAGAATGTCGGGCATGAAAAGAATAATCATCACCTTCGTTGTCGGCGGACTGCTCTTCGTTCAACTTCCGATCTCCCGGTTAGCCGCTGAAGACGCCTCGACAATCGACCAAGACAACACGATTCGGACCTCGCTGGCTCCGGTCGACTTCAATCGAGACGTTCGTCCCATCCTTTCGGACAAGTGTTTTTTTTGCCATGGTCCGGACGAGGAAAATCGAAAAGCCGACCTGCGTTTGGACGTTCGCGAAGATGCCGAGTACGTCTTCGATTCCGGTGACTTTATCGACCGGATTCACAACGACGATCGCGACTTGGTGATGCCGCCACCGCAAACCAATTTGACGCTAACCGAAGATGAAAAGGAAACGTTGGCGGCTTGGATCGACCAAGGGTTTCCGTATGCGAATCATTGGGCATTCACCCTATTGCCTGAAAAGATCGATGTCCCAACTTGCGAAAACAAAATTTGGTGCAAGCAGCCCCTGGACGCGTTTGTTCTTCATCAGATCGAAGCAGCCCAGATGCAACCCAGCCCGCCTACGGACCCGTTACGTTGGTTGCGTCGGGTGTCACTCGACCTGAGCGGTTTGCCTCCGACGCCTGATGAGATCGCGGATTTCGAACGCTCTCTAACGCAAGACGTTGATGCTGCTTTCGAAGATGTCGTCGATCGATTGCTTGAGTCGCCGACGTTTGGTGAACACATGGCCGTGGCTTGGCTCGACGCGTCTCGCTATGCAGATTCGTATGGCTATCAATCCGACAAACTCAACACTCAGTGGCCTTATCGCGATTGGGTCGTCAAAGCGTTCAACGACAACTTGCCTTACGACGAATTCTTAACGTGGCAACTCGCCGGCGATATGTTCGACAATCCAACTGAGGAGCAAAAACTAGCCACCGCGTTTAATCGAATCCATCGCCTCAACAATGAAGGGGGCGCCGTGTTCGAGGAGTGGCGGATTGAGAACGTTGCTGATCGAGTCCACACGTTCGGCACTGCGGTACTTGGACTCACCATGGAATGCTGTCGGTGTCATGACCATAAGTACGATCCGATTTCGATGCGAGACTATTACTCGTTGTCCGCATTCTTCAACTCGATTGATGAAAGTGGCGTCTACGACCGCACCGAGAAGGTCCCCAGCCCCACTTTGTTGCTGCCTACAAAAGAGCAGCGAGATGCCCTAGCCAAATCCGCTCTGACTCTTGAAATGTTGGAAGCTCAGTACGCAAGCGTTATTGAGTCTGCCAAGCCCCGCTTCGAAACCTGGAAAACATCACTCAAGGATGAATTGACCAGCCCCGACTTAAGATTGGCACTTGCGTTTGACCAAGACTTCGACAACGCAATCAAGGACGTCTATCATCCATCCGAATCCGACCGTTCATGGACGAAGATGCCAGAGTTGGTTCCTGTAACTGACTCTTCCATCCCTGCGTTGGATCCGCGTTCCGCCAGCGATCATCGCAAGACGGATCAACCAATCCAAAGGCGGGCAATGAAAACCGACGGCGAACGCGGTGTAACCACGAAGGGCATCGAACCATTCGACCGTTGGAAACCCTTCAGCGTCATCGTCACGTTTAAACAAGAAAAACAGTCTCCTCTTCGTAGCCTGATCGTCCATCATACGCGCGGCACCGATTGCGGATACAACGGTTGGGACTTAACGGTCGTGGATGGCCATCTCGAATCAAGGATGTATCGACACTGGCCGGGCAACGCGATTGGTGTTCGTTCGGTCGAGAAAATAGAGCCTCACCAGTGGCATCAGGTCACGGCAACTTACGACGGGTCGTCCCGCGCCGCCGGGTTGAAATTGTTTGTCGGTGGAAAGCCTTTATCGACCGAAGTACTACGTGACAAAGTCATGAAGTCGGCAAACGTGGTCGTTGATCACGGTGGTGAATTCGTCGTCGGCCAGCGGTTCCGTGCTCGCGGACTTGCCGATGGGCTTATCGACGACGTGCGAGTTTATGACCGAGCGTTAAGCAAGAACGAACTTGAATCATTTGCGTCGGGAACACCGATCGACGCGGATTTCGAGTACTACGTTTCGGCAGTTGACGACGAAGCTCGTGCTGCAATGCAACAGTTGACGGAAGCTCGTCATGCCTACGTGATGGCAGAAGAAGTGATGAACGAGATTCCCATCATGGAAGAGATGGATGAACCCCGGCCGACTCATGTTCTTGCCCGAGGACAATACGATGCTCCCACCAGTGACGAGACGCTGGTTCCTCGAGATACCTTCCAAGAGTTTGCTTTGCCCTTTCCCGAGGACGCTCCTCGAGATCGACTTGGCTTGGCTGCATGGGTAACGGATCCAGCCAATCCATTAACGGCTCGTGTGGCGGTCAACCGTTTATGGGGCAACTTCTTTACCGAACCACTAGTCCGCACCCCTGAGAACTTTGGCTTGCAGGGTGAGTTGCCGACTCATCCCGAGTTGCTTGACTATCTGTCTCGCGATTTCATCAGTAGCGGCTGGGACATCAAACGGATGTGCCGCAGCATTGTGATGTCAGCAACTTATCAGCAAGATTCCGCAGCAACACCAGAATCTCTTGAGCATGACCCAACCAACCGCCTGCTAGCTCGGGGACCAGCACACCGACTGTCCGCTGAACAAATTCGCGATTTGACTTTGCGGGCGTCCGGTCTGCTAAACCCAGAGCGCGGTGGTCCACCGGTTTCTCCCTACCAACCCGGCGAAGATCTCTGGCGAGAAGCAAACGGGATGTCGCCACCCTACCAGCAGTCTGTTGGCGAAGCTCTTTACCGCCGTTCGCTTTATTCGGTTTGGAAACGAACGGCACCACTACCCAACATGATGGCATTCGATACCACGTCGCGTGAGGTATGCACGGTCAAACGATCGCGAACGAACACACCGATGCAAGCGTTGGTACTGCTCAATGACATTCAGTTTGTCGAAGCCGCTCGAGAACTTGCTGAGCAAATTTCCAGCCTTGAATCCGACCAAGCCAAGATCGACAGTGCTTTTGTCCGGCTCACCAGTCGCCACGCGGACGATCAAGAACTTGAAGTGTTGCAGCAGTTGCTCGATGACGAACGCAAGTACTTCCTCGCCAATCCAGATTCGGCGAAACAGCTAACATCGATCGGGCAAAGCGAAATAGAAACCTCGATCGACGCCGTAGAATTGGCCGCGTTGACCACCATGTGCCAAGCAGTACTTAATCTCGACGCCACGATTTGGAAACGCTAGCGACAGCTAGCGTCTCTTTGCACCCTATTCTTCCCCTCTATCCATTTGTAGCATCGTGAATCCAAACTCCATTAATCGCCGCGTGTTCTTGGACCGCAGTAAAACGACGGTTGGCTTGGCGGCCTTAGCGAGTCTGCTGGGCAAAGAAGGATATGCATCTGATGTGCTAAGCAGCCCGGGAAAATCCGCGGCTTCACCGATGCCCCAAGGCGTTGGGCAAGGCATGCACTTTCCCGCCAAAGCAAAGCGGATCATTTACCTGTTTCAATCAGGCGGCCCTGCACAGCAGGACTTGTTCGACTACAAGCCCCTGTTGAACGAAAAGAATGGCGAAGAACTGCCGGCCTCGGTTCGCGGGGAACAACGCTTAACTGGCATGTCAGTGAACCAGTCCTCGCTGCCACTTGCTGGTTCGCACTTCAAGTTCAGTCAACATGGCGAGTCCGGTGCTTGGTTGAGCGACTTGCTTCCCTATCACCGCGATATTGTCGACGACGTTTGCTTCATTCGCTCGATGACTACTGAAGCAATCAACCATGACCCCGCGATCACCATGTTCCAAACCGGATCGCAAATAGCTGGACGACCATCGCTAGGATCCTGGTTGTCGTATGGATTAGGGAGCGAGAACGCGGATTTGCCTGCGTTCATTGTTTTGGTTTCGGCCGGCCAGGGTGGCCAACCTCTCTACTCGCGCTTGTGGGGCAGTGGATTCCTGGACTCTCGCTACCAAGGCGCCCAGTTCCGCGGTGGCGAAGAAGCGGTCCTCTATCTCGACAATCCCGATGGCGTGAGTGCAAGTCGACGGCGTGCTCAGCTCAACGCGATCAACTCTCTCAATCGCCATCAATTTGAACGGGAAGGCGATCCTGAAATTGAATCTCGTATCGCTCAATACGAGATGGCGTTCCGCATGCAAACCAGCGTCCCCGAAGCCAGCAACTTCTCAGATGAGCCGGAAGAGACTTTCGAACTCTATGGTGAAGATGCGCGTAAGCCAGGCACGTTTGCGGCCAACTGTCTTCTTGCGCGGCGTTTAGCAGAACGGGATGTTCGATTCATCCAGTTGTATCATCAAGGCTGGGACCAACACTCCAACCTTCCCGCGGGCATCCGCGGTCAGGCTAAAGAAACAGACCAAGCGTCGGCTGCCCTTGTGAAAGATCTCAAGCGACGAGGATTGCTTGATGACACGCTAGTGATCTGGGGCGGCGAATTTGGTCGCACCGCGTATTCGCAAGGTGTTCTAACGCCGGATAACTACGGCCGCGACCATCACCCACGTTGCTTCACCAGTTGGATGGCGGGAGGCGGTATCAAACCGGGCATGACTTACGGATCTACCGACGAGTTTGGCTACAACGTTGTCGAAAACAGTGTCCACGTTCATGATTTCAACGCCACTATCTTGCATCAAATGGGCATTGACCATGAACGACTGACGTTCAAGTATCAAGGCCGGCGATTCCGACTGACGGACGTCCATGGCCATGTCGTCAAGGACATCCTCACTGATGCCTAAGCCAATCGTAAATCAACAAGATGTCGGTGCATTTCACTCAACAAACGTCGAACGACTGGTGATAACCGTTAACCGATAGCATGCGTTGTCGCATTAATCACGAATACGCTTGGCCTTTTGTTTAATACCGTTTTGGTGAAGCGTCAGCGCGTACGCAGGGCCTTTGCCGCGAAAGTGAAATTCCAACTTCGCGTCGACGCCGCGGTAGGACCACATTGTTGGTGAGTCCGAAAAAACTTCTTGTGTTGGCTGGTTCGTAATGCCAACCATCACGCGGTCCCCTTGAACGCTCACGTCAAAGACAAAGGTGGGGGCGAGTTGGTATCGACCAACCAAACGTTCCAGATTCGCATCGCTAGGATCTGGCTCGGTTGGTTGATCACGTGGCGAATGGGAAGGAACCGTCCTTGCGACCAACTCCATCGCCAACTGATCCACTGTGTCACCCGGTGCCGTGTTGGCAAGCACAATCACCGCCACTTTTAGTTCGCGGTTCACCACAATGATAGAATGAGAACCGCCAGTTTCTCCGTTGTGCCAGCGAGTCATTCCGTCGGGATGAATCATCCAACCAAGTCCCATTGCCGAGCCACTCTGATCGGCTGGCGAATGTTGCTTCCAAGCTAATTCGATCGCTTCACCAACGGGACCATCCGGGGGATCGATGGTTGCCTTTGCGAATCGCATCATATCTTTAAGCGTCGACCGAATTCCACCGGCCCCGGGCAGATCAGCAAAATTCCAAACTTGCACTCCTTTACCAACGGGATGATGAGGTCTTGCAAATCGCTTCTTTTGTGCATCGCTTAATGTAACCGTGCAGTCATCCATTCGAAGTGGCTTTGCAATTCGGTCTCGCAACAGTGTTTCGTAGTCCGAATGGTTTAGCTCTGCGATCATGTACCCCAGAACCGAAACCGCAAAATTCGAGTACTCTTGCGTCTCGCCTGGTTGGCGTGCAAGTTGATGTCGAGCCAAAAACTTGGATGCCTCATTTGAGTTGTAATTGCGATAGGGATCATTCATCGACGCGGGTTGATAGTCGCCTGGCAACCGTGGCAAACCCGATCGGTGCACGCATACATCGAGCCATGAAATTCCCGTCCCTTGATAGGAAGGCAATTTGATCCCCGCCTTATTATCCGCTTCGATAGTGTCGGTTAGCTTGATCTTCCCTTGAACGACTGCATCGGCGACAAGCAACGATGTAAACAACTTGCTGATCGAGCCAAGTTCGTAGACGGTCAGATTATTGGGTTGCCGCCCGCTTCGTGACGTTCGTCCAAAGTGATAGGTTCCATATCGATCACCTTGCAGAAACCCGACGGAGAGCCCGTCAACGACGTTGTCTTCAACGAGCTTACCAGCCATTTCGCTGACGATTTCCTCAGTCAATTCTTCGCCTTGCACGCTGGTCATTCCCAACGGCAAAATAAAGACGAGCAGTCTGACCACTGTTGATGCAAATCTCATTGAATCGCTTTCGGATAAATCTTAATGTTTGGAAGTAGTGCGTCCGCCAATCTCAAACAGGCCTGCACCTTTGCCCCCTACAATTGATTAGTAGCCGTAGTGATCGCAAACTTACATACCCAACCAAGAAAACTTCGATTTCCGGTTTGAACACGCGAGTTCAAGTCGCCCTCGATTGCTATTGGCTAGAGTCCTGACGGGATCGAGCAGCGGCTCGAATGGCTTTGCGATTTTCCTCTGACATCACCACGTTTTCCATCTTAATTTGCTCACCCGTGAACAGTGACTCAACTATAAGCGTGACGCTGTCCGCGGGCGGATGCCCCATTCGAGTCAGCACTTCAACGAGGTCTTCTTCGAATCGCTTCTGCCACAACTGGTCATACTTCTGCTTGCTAAAGTCAACGATCTGAGCGACCGAAACGTCACCGATCGAAACCAGCGTGAACCAATCATCGTCTAGCATGACCTCAGGTTGATTGCCCTGCCAACGGATGGCAGCGAACGGAGACTTCTTTGCAAACGCGGACTGGCCTGGCAATGGATCACGACTGACGCTCGCCTCGACAACTCGCCAAGCCGCTGCTTCGGCTTTCTCGCTGTCACCGTCGTTTGATGCAACGGCCACCACCATGTTTTTCTCGGGAACGAAAACCACCAATGCGTACCACATCGTGTTAGACCCGTTGTGCCAGTAATTCTTGTAAGGAATTCTTGAATCGGGATAACGAACTACCCAACCGCACGCATATTGATTTTGTTCTGCTGCATGTAGTCGTTCATAGGTTTCCTTCGAAAGCAGTTTTCCTTTTCCAAGATCACCCTGCATGTGTTCTGTCGCATAAGTGCAAAGATCACGAAGGGTCATGTGGACAGTACCCGAAGGCCCCATGATCGGCGTATTGTCTGCGTCGTCATCCATCGCAAACTTGCCTGCTAACCTAGCGCGGTGACCGCGTGGTTGCGGTAGGGTATCGCTGGGGCTTCTGGGCGGTCCAAATCCCGAGCCCGTAAGTTCTAATGGCTCGAAGACTTCTTGCTTGACGAGATCTTCCCACGAGAAACCCGTCACCTCTTCCGCCATCGCCCCGGCGATCGTCATGCCGACGTTTGAATAGGAATACATTTGCCCGGCGGGGCGAGGAAGAGGCTGAGAGACTACATCCATCACCGCTTCTCGACGAGCACGAGTGCTCTCGATGCCCGGTTTGGGCCGATGACTCCAAAGTTCCCTCGGGAAGTTCGCCGGTGCTCCAGCTATGTCGGTTAGAAGTTGTCTCAACGTGACTGACTTCCAATCCGCATGGACGTTTGGCTCTGAGAAAACGCTGCCGACCGTATCAGACCAATGCATTTGATCGGCTTCGATCAAGCGACCAATCATCGTTGCGGTGATGGACTTGGTGATCCCTCCCACATGCCAACGGTCGTCGATTTCGACGGATACACCGCTACCGATTATGCGTTCTCCTTGTGCCGCGACCGCTCCAACTTTTCCGTCGACCATTACCATGGCTGCCAAACCTACTAGGCTCTTTTGCTCGCGAAGTTCCGTGACCTGCAAGGCAAGCGCGTCGCCGTTCACTCCGCTGCTTTGCGCCGTACCGGCGTATTGAGAATCGGATATGCGGCTGGCCATGTCTACCAACACCACGACCAAAATGAGAGCGGCAACCAACACGACCATCGCGACCGCGTTTCGAATACCCGCACCACTTGGTGTCAAGAATCTTTCCTCGGCAAACGGCGATAGCGATGCCGGAACGATTGCGTAAGTCTCGGGTTCGCCAGTGGATTCCCCACTCGATTCCCCGCTCGATTCATCGCCCAAGCTCATCAGCAGTGCCAATAGTTCTTCACGTCTTGGCTGAAGCTGTTTTCGAACCGCACGCTGGTTGATGAAGTAGACCAATCCATAAACGACAGCAAGCAATGATGAAAGTGCCAGCGTGCTTGCGATGAACTCCCACCAAGCACTCGAAGTAAGCCACGCCGTGTGAAAAAAGAACGCGAGTATTGAAATGCAGAAGGGCAGCAGATACCACCAAAAGACGTTTCTTAGCAGCCAGATTTGATGCTCGACCTGTGCGAGTGAAACCTTCACGCAGTCGATCAATGGCTCGCCTGGTTCGCTTGGCTTGGGACGATGGCGGAAACGATCCACCAGCATGAAGCCGATAATCCACAACAGTGCTGGCACCGTTAGATACCAGGTCCATGGCGATGATGTCCTGATGCCGAGGTAAAACCAAATCGGCAACAACAACACTGCGATTCCCACCTCACGAAAGTCTCGCCAGAAGATGGTTGCTTGAAAGTTACCTTGGTGTCGTTGCACCTCTTCGAGCAATAGATCGGCGTGGACGATCACTTTTGGTTGAGCCGTCTGAGCATGCCAAGCTTGCTGATACTTATCAGGATCCATGTGATTCCTTGTTCATCAGAGTGCTGAGCGATTTCTTCGCTCGATTCAGCTTCACACCCACGTTGCTCTCTGAAATCCCTAGCACTTCTGCCATCTCTCGGTAACTCATTTCATCGAGGTACAACAGCACCAAGGCAGCGTCAGCTTTCGGCAATTGATGAATCGCCTGGTAAAGCTGCTCGACAGTATCTCGCTGCTGGGCCTGTTCGGCACTGCTTGGTCCGTCCATCGGCACCGCTTGCACTTCCAACATCGGTTGTTGCCTCGATCGACGTCGCTTGTCCTTGCGCTGCCAGTTCATCGCGGTGTGCAAAGCTACGCGATAAAACCAAGTCGGCGCGCTCGCCTTGCCTTCGAAATTGGCTAATGATCGCCAAGCTTGAAGCAATATTTCTTGAGCCAGATCCTGGCATTCGTCTGCAGTGAGCGTGTAGGCGCGAGCCACCTTCATGACTGAAGAGCTATGTTCTTCAAGCCAGTTCGTGAAAATCGTTTTGTGATCTTTCTCAAGCACCAACGCACTTCTTCAAGAAAGGAAACTTCGTGCCGGAGATATTGGTCACTCTGGAAAGCGTTTCCTTACAGAAAAGTTCAGCTAGATAATTAAAACGGCTGAAAACGGCGGGCTTCCTCAGTTTCTTAGCATAACCCGATCGCTAGCTCACGCTTGGCCGCACGCAGACCGAGTGGACGAAAGTTAACGACCAAAAAAAACCGCCGACGCAAGGCAGGCCTGCGTCGGCGGTTCAATAATTCGTCACAAACAACTTGCGTCTGCGTTACTAGGTCAGCTTCGTTACTTGGTCAACTTCAACACATAGGCGAAGTCGCATGGCTTCTTAGCGGGCAACTTAACATTGAGTCCCTCGTCGGATCGCGAAACATCTAGAGATTGGTCGCTACCCAAGAGTTCAACTGAACCGATCTCTCCAGGCCAGTGTTCCGATCCGGTTGCCAATGTGCGAATCGTCACCTCACCCGACTCAGGCCAAGCTAAAATGGTCGCGTAAACTACGTCGCCCTTTTGAGTGAAACGAACATCGCCGGCGGTGAAAGGCTTGTCACTGGCTTCCGATACATGTCCCGTCGAAACCTTGGTGGCCCCTTCGCCGTAGGTCGACCAGTGAGTTGTTTCATAGATCGCTTCACCGTTGACCTTAAGCCAACCACCGATCGCTTTTAAAATCGCTTGGTCTTCCTCGGGAATGGTGCCGTCGGGTCGAGGTCCAACGTTTAGCAACAGGCACCCGTTCTTGGAAACAATGTCCACCAAGTCATCGACCAATCGGTCGGGGTTTTTGTAACGCTGATTCTCGGTGTATCCCCAAGAACTAGCGCTTACAGCGGTATCGGTTTGCCAAAACGGCTTTCGGATCTCGGCCATTTTGGAACGTTCTTTGTCCAAAACCGCAGCTTTCTCGGGGAACGCATCCCACTTGTAGTTGATAACGCCAATGTCGCCATCCTTGGACGATTGGTTGTAGTAGTACGCAGCAAATTTCTTCAAATGACCTGCGAACGGGTTTGTTTCGTAGGTAGCCTTTTGCAGTTCAGGCGTGATGCCGAAGTCGAACCAAATCAAGTCGGGTTGGTACTTGTCCACCAACTCACAACAACGGGCAAGCCAATCGTCTTTGAATTGATTGTCTTGAGGAGGGAAGTTCTTTTGGTAGTCCGAAGCGTCGTCATTGAACAAGAACGGCATCGGGCGACCGTAGAGTTCGGCGTACTTGGGATCCGCATTGTCGAACGATTCATCGCGAACGTAGTACACCCAATTGAAAGCTCGGTGACTGCTCACCCCAAGCTTCATACCTTCCGCTCGAACCGCAGCCGCCAATTCGCCGACGACGTCACGCTTGGGTCCTTTTTCCGATGCATCCCAACTGGTGTAGTCGGACGCGTACATTGGAAATCCATCGTGGTGTTCGGCAACGGGTACCACGTAGCGAGCGCCAGTTTCCTTAAACAACTTTGCCCAGGCTGTCGCATCAAACTTCTCGGCCTTGAATTCAGGAATGAAATCTTTGTAGCCGAAGTCCTTTTGCGAACCATACGTTTTCACGTGATGTTCAAAAAAGTTGTCGCCGCGGCGTTGAGAAGGAATGTACATCTGACGCGGATACCACTCGCTCCCAAAAGCGGGAACACTGTAAGCACCCCAGTGGATGAAGATCCCGAACTTCGCATCCTTGTACCACTGAGGAATAGAGTACGTTTCCAGTGAATCCCACTCTGGTTTGAAGGGACCTGCTTGTACCACTTCATTAATTTTCTCGACCGCTGGAGCGACCGCCGGGTGCGGCGGAACATTCGCTCGGTCTGCCAAATCCGCGGCTGGTGATTCCCCCAAGACTGGCGAACTCGGTGAACTCCACAGAACAAAGGCAGCAAGCAAAAGACAAAAACAGGACGATCGCATCGGCATGACCATTCTTAAAGGGTTGGAAAACGGGATGAACACAGGCGGCACCTACGCCCGCAACACGAGATATCGTAAGCTGACGGCCCAAAGATGCGTCCGCCACCTCCCCACAGGTTACATGACTGAACCCTCGATGCGAACGTTCTGGACATGATTCCTGCCTATCTTTTTCCTATTTCTTGCCTGCGGTCCGCATTTTTTCAGCGCCGCCATCGCCACTGCAAACAACTTTGTCACTTCAAATCGGTTCGGACAGCGAAAAGCACGCAAAATATGCTACGTCGCCTGGAATCATTTCACGATCGGAATCATTTCGCGATCGGAACTATTCGTCCCTTCTGAGTTGTTCGTTGCTCGAAATGTTCATCCCTTGAATTCGTTTGACCTAGGGAATCAAACATGTGCAACCGACGGAAGAACCTTTGGCCGGGGTCACCTTCTTGCGGTACCGTCTGGAACCGTTGTCATCCTCATTGAATCTGAAAACCTATGTTGGCCCCTGAATCTGCCAAAATCGTTCTCGCTGCTACTGACGCCAAGCAGATTCGTAGCGAGGAACCCATCCAGTCTCTTTGGAGCGGTTACGGCAAGATCGTGCGAGTCCATTTGAAGGGCGGCTCGGTTGGAACAGCCATCGTCAAGCAGGTGCAAACGGTTCATCCCGGTAGCCAACCGCGCGGATGGAATACCGACCTCTCTCACCAGCGGAAACTGCGTTCCTATCAAGTCGAGGCCTGTTGGTATCGCGATTGGAGCAGTCGACTCGGCAACGAAGCTCGGGTCGCGAACGTCTTCTCCATTGACTCAACCGCCGATGGGCACCTGTTCGTTCTGGAAGATTTGGACGCCGCGGGTTTCTCTCAGCGGCACACGTCGTTGGACGACCGCTCTGTCCGCGACGGCCTGACGTGGCTGGCCAACTTCCACGCCAGATTCATAAACGCGTCGCCCCAAGGGCTCTGGCCCGAAGGGACGTACTGGCATTTGGCGACCAGACCCGACGAATTGAAGGCGATTGAAGTCTCACATCCGCTGTTCCAACACGCGCATGCAATCGACACCCGATTGCGAGATACGTCGTATCCCACCCTTGTTCACGGCGATGCGAAGGTCGCCAATTTCTGCTTCGCCGATCCCCAGAACGATCCTCCGCTCGCAGCGGTCGACTTTCAATACGTGGGCGGCGGATGCGGAATGAAAGACGTCGCGTACTTTCTTGGCAGTTGCCTTCGCGAAGAAGAATGCCAAGACCGAGCTGCCGAAATGGTGGATCATTATCTTGATCGGCTCGACCTTGCTTGCCGTTCGTTCCATCCCGAAATCGACACAATCAAACTGGTCGACGAATACCGAGCGATGTATCCGTTGGCATGGGCCGACTTCCACCGATTTCTACTCGGTTGGTGCCCGAGTCACGGGAAGCTTCATCGGTACAGTCAAGAGATGACGGAACTGGCGATCGCTAACTTGTGATCGCTGGCCCAGACTTAAACCACGTCCACATCACATTCGTCTTCGAGCGTGACGCCGAGCCCCTTCAGGACTTCCGTCAGCTTGGCATCTAACTCGTCCAACTGTGCAAGTGCGTCATCTTGACGTTGTTCGAGCTCACGAAGCAATTGACCGGGTTCGTAGTCCGCAGCATGAGAAGTAGGCGTGGGCGACATTCGAGATCCTGGTCCTGAAAGAGAAACCGCCCGGCAGCAAGACGCCGGTTCAGGGGGAGACATCGGCCAGCCCAGACCGATTTCGGCAGCGGGCCGTCGGTCGCAGCGGTCGGCGAAACCTGGCAAGGTTTGCCGGATTTTCCATTCGAAACGGTCAGCGGAACGATTACGCCGGCGGCCCCTTTTTCAGTGGACCAAGTCCCAGCAGCCAGCCGACTCAAAGAGGGAGTGGGGGCTGGAGCGGCCACTTTGAGGCCTGTTTGGCCCAAAGCTGGTCAATTTCAGCTAAAAACCATGAAAAAGCCACCTTGATGCCCATTGCCCCAGACGCGGGCGGGACATTAAACTCCCTGACCCGCCAGAAAACGGCGAGCCGCTTCGGCGGTAACCCCGCTTTGGCGGCAACCAGGGGCCAGCAGGATATTCCCTATGGCCAAAACATCATCAGTCCTCGAGATGGGGAGTCAATTTACGACGATGAATTTAAACCACGATTCGGAGCAGAAATGGTCAAGTTAGTAGTTCGCGACCGAGAAACGATTCAAGAAGCCGTCCGTCGTTTCCGAAAGTTGGTAGAGCGCAGTGGTATCAAGAAAGAGTTGCGCCGTCGCGAGTATTACGAAAAGCCAAGCGAAACCAATCGCCGTGCCCGCCTGCGAGCCGAACGCCGCGCACGCCGCACACGAATGCTTAGCCGCTAAAATTGGGTTGGCTGCAGTCAGGTCCGATAAACGACCCGCTGCTCAACGACCCACAGCCTAAACCGCAAAACACATTTCCGGGCGATTAGCTCAGTTGGCTAGAGCGCCTCGTTTACACCGAGGATGTCGGGGGTTCGAGTCCCTCATCGCCCATTGATAAGCCCCTTGTCTGACAAGGTTGCTTGACCGCCATGAAGCGGTCCAATTCAACGCAAGGCAATGAATCCGTGCTCGGGTTCGTTGCCTTGCGTTTTTTTGTAATTTGGTTTCCGCAACTTGGCTTCGCTGGCAGTTGTCGAAGGCTACTTGGCGTTCAACGCTGAACTGAGACTGAGCCGAAATTCAAAACGGACTTCAAGTCTTATCGGTACGGCGGACTTAGATTCATGGACATCTTCAGGACGACATCCTCGCACCTAAATCAAAGCAAGCACGGAGAGTGTTTCGTGTGAACTTGGGTCTCGCTTAGAACGTCATACTGGCAATTACTGAAATCTAACTCGTGATGCACTTCTCGGTCGATCTTGATAGCGACAAGCAGCAATTAAACAGTAAATTTGAAATGGAAGATCAGCTTCGCCATTACACGAACAAGCTTGCCTATGAGATTGATTCGTGGGATTTGAAAGTCGCCTTAGAAGCGAAGGAAAAGGTCGTGGTCGTTGACACTCGATCACCAGACGCCTTCGCCCAGGAACACATTCCTGGAGCGATCAATATTCCGCATCGAACGATGTCAGGGTCAACAACTTCACAAATCGACCGCGAGTTTCTGGTCATCACCTATTGCGATGGCATCGGCTGCAACGCTTCTACCAAAGGTGCTTTAGCAATGTTGAAACTTGGGTTTCATGTTAAGGAATTACTCGGCGGTTTTGATTGGTGGAAACGCGATGGCCACGCCACGGCTGGACGCCTTTCATCAGACGAAACCAATGAAAGCTGCGGTTGTCAGTAACAACGGTAATTCCCGCCACTGCAAGCGGTCCTCAAAAGCAGCTCCTATGCGGCGATACTACTTTCCCGCATCGCCTGAGTCACCGTTTGAACGGCGTGTCACCGTTCCTTTCATGAACGTGACCCAATTCCCATCGTCATCCATCACTTCAGATGTGGACGTGAGCGTATCGGGGGTGTTGAATTCGTAGCTGTCACGGAACTTCGTCGTTTTCCCTTCCGCCATGACATTCGGACCCTCCGCGATCAGGACTAGCTTTTTGCCAGACGCTTCAACATCGCCCTCATAATGCCACATGTAGTTCATCATCGAATCGATCCAGGTGCCGACGTATCGTTTCCGATCGGAATCGAATCCGATAGTCAAGATTGCGTTGAACTTGGTTCCGTCCATGTCGCCAGAAATTTCGTTGACGATCCAAAACTCACCCAACATGCGCGAGTCCATGGTGCCCGTGCACTGCATCGCGGGTTGTTCGCCCGAAGCGATGGTGCGAGAGGACGAGGTCCACTGCCCGACAAACTGCTTCAACCACTGATGTTGCGGTTCAGGATTGGGGAAGTCCGGTTCCTGAGCTTGACTGAGCGAGATACACAGCAGTGCCAACATGGCGACCGATAGGAAATTCTTAATCATGGTGGATCCTGAATTGGAACGATTGAAGGTGATGTGCACCAATCTGCATCAGCAGACTAGCTATCGAACACGATAGAACAGCACGCGGTTGTTGGCTTGGCCTTCCTTATCTTGGTCTTAGCTCATTGAGTGCAGTCCGATCACGTTGCCTTCGGTATCGATAGCCAACACCATAAATCCATACTGACCGATTGGTGTCTTCGGCTTTTGAATTTTACCACCGGCTGATTCGATACGTGACGCTTCGGTAGCGCAATCGTTGCATGAGAAGTAAACAATCGTTCCATTGCCGCTCGGTGAGCAATCCGACATTTTCACAATTGCCCCCGGGGCACCACCCGCGTTCATGTCACTCGGAAAACCGTATAACTCCACGTCGGGAACCGGCGAATCCATTTTGTTTAGTTCAACCGCAAACACGGTTTCGTAAAACCGCTTGGCCCGATCAAGGTCGTGCACATAGATTTCAAACCAACCCACTGGGTTCTGATTCATGGTCTTGCTTCCTTTGTTAATTGTCTTGGAAGAATGTTTTCAATGAAGATCAATCAATTCCTGAGCTTCAGAGGTTCTTCTTTTATCTCGGGCAATGGAAACAGAGGGCGAATTTCGACAGTGCCTTTTTTGGCGGGTGGTAGTCGCGAGGCGATGGCGATCGCTTCGTCAAGGTTATCCACGTCGATGAGGTAATAGCCGCCAAGCTGTTCCGTCGTTTCAGCAAACGGACCGTCGGTAATCTGTCGTTGATTCTCTCGAACCCTGATGCTGGTGGCGGTAGTAATCGAGTGCAAAGGAGCGGAGGAAATCAATTTGCCTTGTTCTTGAAGTTCTTGGCTGATTCCCATCGACTCGATCATGCACGCTGTGCGTTCGTCGTCCGTCCAGCAACTCTCTGCACCATAAATCAACAGCATGTATTTCATACGTGAGTCTCCGATAAATCAACTTTGTTGGTACCGATCGCGAGCCGAAACACTTCC
Organism: Rubripirellula amarantea; assembly: GCF_007859865.1. Classification (NCBI taxonomy): domain Bacteria; kingdom Pseudomonadati; phylum Planctomycetota; class Planctomycetia; order Pirellulales; family Pirellulaceae; genus Rubripirellula; species Rubripirellula amarantea. Next base: position 950,716 of record NZ_SJPI01000003.1, read on the forward strand.
GGCACGCGAAGCCCGAGTGCGATCCATGCGACGATGCCCAGGATAATTGGAAAAAAGAACGGGTCGCCGACGCGGACATGAGTCGCCGTTGCACCACCCAGGTAGGCCGAAATTAAAATCGCACCGATGAAAGCAGTCCGTGGGATTAAGAACAGGATTACCACGATCACCTCAACGATACCGATCGTGACCATGACATCTTCTGACCACCCCAGTTGCGCAAACATTTCGGCCTTGCCCTCCCACTGAGTGAACTTCCCTGACGCACTTAGGACGCCCATAAAGACGGCGACGAGAGCACTGAGTACCCACCCAACCATTCTCGATTTCTTTGATCCACTCATTTCGTTTCCAATTTGTTTGAACGTGATTAATCGTCTCAATCGACAATCTATGCGGTCACGATGTTACCTCGGGCACCATCACCATCCAGCCCACGCCAAAACGGTCGGTCACCATGCCAAAGCGCGGTGACCAAAAGGTTTCTGCGAGCGGCATATCGACGCTTCCACCTTCGGCAAGTGCATCAAAGGCCGCGTCTGCGGCCTTTTCGGTCGCGATCGCGAGAGTCAATCGAAAGCCGGACATGGTCGTCTTTGCACCGCATCCGTCGGAGGCCATCAATGTCATTTGCCCAACCTTGAAGGACGCGTGCATGATGTTGTGCTCAAAACCGGCTTGCAATATGTCCTCTGGCAATGGATCCGGAGATTGATCGAATCGCATCTTTGTAACGACGACCGCGCCCAGTGCTTGCTCGTAGAACGAGAGTGCCTCCTCGCACCGACCGCCGAAAAACAAGTACGGCTGCACTGTCGCGTTCTGCAGGGATTGAACCTGAGCAAATGCCTGCTCACGAGCTCGTATTGCCCCTTCGGTATCGTTGTCGACAAAGTCATCCATCTCGTAAAGTGGGCGAATTTCAATGTCGGATTCCTCGGGCATCGGATTAGGACATCGTTGCACCCATTCGACCGCTTCCTGCATCGACGCGACCTCCCAAATCCAAAATCCAGCGATCAGCTCTTTGGTTTCCGCAAAAGGTCCGTCCGTTACCGTGCGCTGATTGCCTTGAAAGTGCACCCGCTTGGCTTCGGAACTTGGCTTAAGTCCATCGCCCGATTTCATGATACCCGCTTTGATCAATTCTTCGTTGTATTGACTCATCGCGGTGAGCAATTGCTCGCTAGGCAATACCCCGTCTTCCGAACTCTTCGTCGCTTTGACTATCACCATGACTCTCATTGGCTTCCCTCATCGTTGTATTAGTTGAAGTATTGGTTTGTGTTTCTGTTTGCAGACTTGCCAAGCAGTCAGTACTAATGCTGTGACCTGATCGTGCTTACGCACCGTCTGGGATTTCGGGCTCAACAAGATTGGCGAGCTGCGTTAGAGATTCTTGCCAGCCCAAATAACAAGCGTCGGTTGGAATCGCATCGGGGATTCCTTCTTGGACAATGGTTAAGCTCGTTCCGCACGAAGCCGCGTCAAAAGTGATCGTGACGCTTATTTCGCCCGACAGATTGGGATCTTCGAAAACGTCGGTGTGTCGTATCCGTTCGTGCGGCACCAGTTCAACGTACTTGACCGAGAAGAAGTGAGAACTACCGGACCCAAAGTTGGTAAAGGACATGCGGTATCCGCCACCCACGACCGCGTCCATCTCGTGAACTTCGCCGATGAAACCAAAAGGTGGCAACCATCTTTCCAGTGCTTTCACCTCGACGAACGCACGGTAGACCCGTTCCGCAGGGGCTCGCAAAATTCGATGAAGTCGAACGGAGTTGTTTGTTTCGGGCATTACCTTAGTCCTCTTTGCGTATTGTTTAACTTCGGGGCTAATCGAACTAGAACCTGAACCCGAGCAGAATGCTGAACGCAATCGAGACGTTGATTTCCGATTTTCGCACCTTAATCCTTAGATCAATCGAGCATTTGCAATGCTCGTGAAAGTGGCGTGATTGTCTGAACTAAGAAATAGTCGATTGGAAGTTCCACCCATCGACATTCGCCGTGTGGAAAATCCTAAAGTTCTTTCGTCCCTTAAACCCGTTCGTGTTTTCCGTTCATGAACGTTATCCAAGCGCCATCGTCACCCTGCATCTCGCTGATCAGTAACCAACTATCTTTTCCCGTGATCTTGATGGTGTCGCGGTACTTTGCGGTACCGGTACCATCAAACGTTGGACCTTCTGAATCTAGAGGCAGCGTTTTTCCATCGGCATCGAGGACGCCGCGGTAAGGCCACATGTTGGCCATCATTGAACCGACAAACGTTCCGACATATTGATGTTGGGCGGGATCATATCCCAGTGTCATGATCGACGACCATGCTCCTCCTTCGGCCGACTCGCCGCTGCTTTCGCAGATCAACCACATGCCACCGAGCGACCGGCATGTCATCTTTCCGTGCGTTGCAGACGAATTGCCATCAGGCATTTTGCAATCATGCTCAAACGTCCAGTCTCCGATGAGTTGGTCGAGCCATTGGTGTTCAGATTGAGGCTTTGCGAACATCGTGTTTTCTCACTTTTGTTACATGGATGAATGGACCGTCACGGACTTCCCATGAAGCTCAATAGTTAGTCGACTCAGAAGGAGCGAAATCGACATCGCTCTAAAACTTTTGCGTTTGACAGAATAAGATTTGCGGGACTAACATGCAACCACAATGTTGCACATCCAGCACGCTTCACCCTGGTGAGAAAATGAACGCCAACACCGATCGAATCGAAAAGGAAATCCAAATTGCCGCTCCGGTTCAACGGGTGTGGACGGCGATAACCGACCATGTCCAATTTAGCCAATGGTTCCGCGTAAACTTGGAGAGCCCCTTTCGGGTTGGCCAAACGACCGCAGGCCAGATCACGTACCCTGGTTATGAACATGTACGCATGGAAGTGATCACCACCGCCATTGAACCGACGAGCTACTTCGCGTTTCGCTGGCATCCTTACGCGGTCGAAACCGACGTGGATTACTCGAACGAAACGCCAACCCTGGTGGAATTTCGCCTAGAGCCGAAGAACGCAGGAACCCGTGTAACGGTTACCGAATCTGGGTTTGATGCGTTACCGGCATCCCGGAAAGACGAAGCTTTTCGAATGAACGATGGCGGTTGGTCGGCCCAGATTCAAAACATCGCTCAGTACGTAGAAACTCATGCCTAGCACCTTGCAACATAGCCTTCCCGAACAGGCTCCACTTTTTGCCGCTTTAGGAGACACCACGCGTCTATCGCTGCTGTTAACGCTATCGCAAGGTGAACCGCAATCCGTAACGACACTTGCTGAAAACACGTCGTTGACTCGGCAAGCAGTTCGCAAGCACCTACACGTTCTCGAGGATGTCGGAATGGTGCACGGAGTCAAACAAGGACGTGAAAACTTGTTTCGTTACGATCCTAACCCGGTCAAAGAACTTCAGGCTTCACTTGACGGCATCGCGAAACAGTGGGATGACGCACTGCTTCGACTAAAGAGCTTTGTCGAAGAAACGTAACGCACGGGGTCAACGCATCACCGCCGATTGGTCTGTACGCTGCATTTGCGGGACGGTGAGCTGAACCAAACGCAGCGGCTGTTGACTGAAGTTTTCTTAAGTAGTCACACCCAGGCCGTCGGGCAGCTTTCCTTCAGCTACCTCGTCATCCCATTCATCCATTAGCGGCCAACTGTCCGCAAGCGTTCCGAAGTCGGCCATCTTCAGATATCCACGAACACGATCAATCGTTTTGTTCATGAAGTCGCTATCGTTCTTGAACATAGGACCATGGCTGGGGGCAAGCCATTTGACATCACTGTCACGGATTCGTTCGAGTGATTTCACGAATGCTTTAATATCGCTGCCATGGTGGGCGTCGATCGCGCCGATGCAACCGTCTCGGTAGATGTTGTCGCCGCTGAGAAGAACGTCACCAATCCGAAAGGCAAGTTGGCTATCGGTATGTCCAGGTGTGTGCCAAACCTCGATTTCAAGCTCGCCGACTTTAATGATGTCGCCGTCATTGACCTGATGGTCAATCTTAACCTTCGGCATCGCCATCTTCAGATTCTGGGCTTCGATCTCAGCGAGCGTGACCAAGGTGTCGCCTTCCTCAAGCGGGCGGACTGCGTTGGGGTGCGAAGTCACGGTTGTCTTAAGAAGCTGCTTTGCCTTCGCGAGCCCTTGGATGTGGTCGACGTCGGCATGGGTGGCGACAAGAGTCTTGCAACGCGAAAGTGGAAAATCTATTTGACGGATGACTTCGATATAGTCCTCGACGGTTTCTTCGTAGCCAATATCGATAAGCACCCATTCATCGGCATCGTGTACCAAATAGACGTTGCAACCGAGCACCTCGCCCGCCTGGAAGTTGAGTTCGATGATGCCGGGAAAGATCGGTTTGCGAGCGAGCATGATAAGCGTAGTTTTGAGTCGAGAAGAGATAGCAAAATTGTAGATTCCCAGTGCTGATTCTTGAACAGGGCAGAATTCACAGCAATACAACGTTTTTTACACGATTCCGTGTCAACACCTTGCTAATGCGGACCCGATCGCTGACCGAGGAGGCTCTCAGATGAATCTTTGAAAGATCGCAATTGATTCGATACATCGTACCGCTCCCCCCTAAAAGTGCGGAGTTCGTGTCCAAGTGAATTACTCGATCGTGTGAGGTGTCCGATCCGCTACTAGAGGTGCAGCCGGTTATCTCGAATTCCAAATTGTCTTGAATTTCCAAGCCGTAACTAAGTCCCCGTCAACACAGTCCTCGCCAACACATCGATGAGCCCCTCACGGTAGGTCGGATATGTCAGGCTGCTCACAAGGTCGCGTTTCATACGACGATTCCAGATGCGTTTGTTAGATTCAGATCGAAATCGCACCGGCGCATCGTCGCTAGGTTGAATAAATTTTGGTGGGGGAGCGTGATAATAGTGAGCGATCGCTTCGTAGAATTCACTTCGTACCACAGGACAATCATCGCTGACCACAAACGTTTTAGAGTCGCCGGTGTCGCATGTCTCTGCGTATCGCCATCCCGATCGCACGGCTAGAGCAGCATCGTCGACGTGAATCAAGTTCAAGTATCCTTCCGAAGGCGAAGCGATTGGGTGTCCGGCACGAACATCGGCGGCACGAGGAATTCGCCCTGGTCCATAGATACCCGATAAACGAAGAATCACGTAACGCCCAGCTTTGCCTGACCGTGTACGGCGATCTCTTAACAATGACTCTGCTCTTAGATGAGCCTTTCCGCCATCGCGCTGGGGTCGCGTCGGTGAGCTTTCATCGACCCATTGGCCGCCACCTTGGTGATACACGCCCGTAGTGCTGATGTAACACAGGCTGGTCGTTGCGGGCACGTAGCGAAGCAATCGCGAGAGTCCGACGACCATGGACGTTTCGCGATCGACATTAGATCCGCGGTCATAACTGACTGCGATCAAGATACGATCAACGGTTGGCAGATTCCTGCAATCGCTCGCGATGTTCCAGTCCAACTTCACGGGGATGTGACCGGCGTCCGCGATGGCCTCAAACTTGTCGGTGGAACGCGTGGTTGCAAATACATGATCGCCTTGGTCTCGACATAATTTGGCGACTCGCTGGCCCAGATAGCCATAACCTACAATGAGCGTTCGAATGACCATGTTCTCTTCGTCTAAAGGATGACGCACTGGGTTGCACTGCGTGAACTGTCGCACCGTGTCGCACCGTGTTGAACCGTGTTGCGTCGCGTTGAACCGTGTTGCGTCGGCAAGTTGCGTCGAGTCGGGCCCAATAACCGAACGGAGCCGCTTTCAAGCTAACCAATCAAGTCGGACTGATGATCGCGGGGCGGATGCACAAAGACCCACGTCGAAGGCGGCTGCCAAAGTTCTTTCAGAGCTCTATCAGATCAAAATGCCAGAGATCGGACATCCCCAGTGATCCCCCCAGTTTCCTACTGTGCGTATTTTGACGCCACCGGTGGCCAGAGTGTCCGTTTTTTCCAATCTGATGCCAGCGGGTTACAATGTGTGGACCAGACACCTTTTATAGTACGGACTACGGTTTTTCCCTAGAAAGTGACGGTTACCGAGGCCTGTCCACCAATTGCCTTGCGACGAGGGAACGCAAAAATAAGGCAACCGATATCGCTTGCCGACCGTTCATACGCTTCAACCAAACCTTCGCATGAGTGCCAACTTGCCATATTCGACCTTGATCAACGCAAGCCATCATGCAGCAAGCGTCCAACCCGGACGAGCGATTTTGACCGTTTTGGTGATCGTTTTGCTCGCACCATGGGTTAGTGCTCAGTTTCCCGTCGAGGCAACTCCGCAACCAGGAATTGCGTCCTTGGAATACGGGAGTCCGCTTCCGTCGGGCGAGTTCAGCCCACGATTGCAAACATCGAATGAGGTTACATCGAAGGCGGCGTCGACGTCCGCTGGAACTGAAGTACCAGTACCAGCCGACTTGAAGGACCTGCTGGAAAATGGCGGTGAGCCTAGCTCCATCAAACAACTCAAGTTGCTCGAACGACAAAATCAATTCGTTGCCACGCGAGGATCTGCTTGCACCGTAAGCGTCCAAATTGGCCCTGCGCAAGGTTGCGGTGTGATCATTACCGAGAGCGGATATGTATTGACCGCAGCACACGTCGCGATGCGACCAGGCAAAAACGCTCAGGTCACGCTCTCCAATGGACGAACCGTCGTGGCGCGAACGTTGGGGATGAATCGTAATGTCGATGCGGGCTTGATGAAAATTGAGCCCAACCAAAACAACGGTCGGCCATGGCCTCACGCGACATTGGGCACCAGCAAGAACTTGACGCCCGGAATGTGGTGCATCGCAACGGGACATCCGGGTGGATACGATCCGTCTCGCGGACCGGTGGCCCGCGTCGGTCGTATTTTGCGGACTCGTTTGGGTGCCATTGAAACCGATTGCGCGTTGATTGGTGGTGATAGTGGTGGACCGCTATTCGACATTGCTGGTCGGCTGATCGCGGTGCACAGTCGAATCGGGAACGACGTCTCAGAAAATCTTCATGTGCCGGTCGACTTCTATGGCACGTCGTGGGATCGGATGCGAGCGGGCGAGGCGTACGGATACTTACCGGGATTTCGTCCCGTATTGGGCGTTACTGGCAGTTCTTCGGGTCCACGTGCGGTCGTTGATATTGTCAAACCAGGGTCGCCAGCAGAAGAAGCAGGCATTGTTCCTGGTGATGAAATCAATCAGTTTGGCGAAACTGGCATCACTAATTTCGAGGCGCTAAAATCAGCGGTATCTAATACAATGCCTGGTGAAAGAGTTCCGATTTGGCTCCGGCGTGAAGGCAGGAGCATTCGTGTCGTTGTTGAAATTGGCCGAGCCGATTAACGCTCACCGTTTAACTGTTTTCTTTCTAAGCACTCATCCTGTTCTGACGCCCATGATTTTCATTCGGCCACTCGCACTTGCCCAAGTGCTTAGCATCGCTTCCATCTTCGTCCTTTTCGACGGGGTGTCCGCCGACGAACGTCGTGATAATGCCACGATGACGCGTCTGTTCACACCGGTCGCCGAGTCGGTGAAGTCATCGGTCGCTCAGGTGCTTAGCGGAGGTCGTCCGGTCGCGTTGGCGACGATCGTTTCGTCGGATGGCTACCTGTTGACCAAGCGAAGTGAGTTGAGCAATGACCCCATTCGCGTTCGCTTGTCCGACAACCGAATGTATCCGGCGCGAGTGGCCGCGGTTCGGCGTCAGAATGATCTAGCACTCTTGCGAGTCGATGCCAACATCTCGCTTCAGGCCATTACTTTTACTGATACGACGCCACTGATCGCCAGCTTTCTAGTTAGCACCGGTCGAACGGGGCGCCCCATCGGAATAGGAGTATTAGGGGTTCCGGCTCGCCGAATTGAGAAAGACGCTATTTTGGGAGTTCGGTTGCGGAACAACGACCAAGGCCGCCCGATTGTTCGCGATGTCATTCCCAACAGTGGTGCCGAATCAGCCGGAATTGTCCCAGGCGATCTGATCATTGCGATTAACGGACGTCGTGAGTCCAGTGCCAACAGCGTGATATCGAAGCTAAAAGAAATGTTCCCGGGTGAAAACGTGCGATTGACGATTGAACGAAGCACGGAATTGACGGGACTGCAAACCTTGGAAATGGATGCCAAGATTCACGACCTCGGTGTTCTACGTGAGTCCGAGAACGACTCGCGAGTCAACGGACCTCGAAACGTCAGACTTAATGGCTTCGAACGTGTGATCCAACACGACACAGTTCTGGATCCGGATGAATGCGGTGGCCCGCTGCTGGACACCGACGGCAACGTAATTGGGATCAACATCGCTCGCGCCGGAAGAGTGGTTAGCTATGCATTACCTTCTTCGCTGGTGATGCGAGAATTAGAAGACATGTTGCGTGAGGCTCGCGGATCTCAGTGAGACGCTGATCTAAGCAAGACGCTGATCACAGTAAGACGCTGATCACGACAAGGCTTGGGGTAAGCCCCGCCGATTTTGATTAGCTTGGTGAACTGGGTCGCTTTCTAATCGATTGCCTCGCTGCCTCCCTCAGCCGATCACAGCAACTTTTGCAATAACACGACGTCAATCCATTCGTCGTTCATGCGTCCGACCTCTTTTTGAACTCCGATAATTTCGAATCCGAGCGATTGATGAAAGGCGATGCTGGATTGATTGTCGGCAATGATGCGAGCCATCAGATGATGCACCTCAGCGTCGCAGCACGCTTGATGAAGTGAGTGCATCAGTTGTGTCCCGATTCCGCGACTGATGGATTTTGGATGCACGTAGACGGCCGATTCAAGCGAGAACCGATACCCAAACCGAGCGCTGAATCGCTTGGCCGAAGCCCAACCGACCAGGGCATCGTCGATCGTCGCGACGCACCAGTGTGCCCCCGGATCGCCATCTAAAAGGCTTTGAGCTTGAACGGGCGACCATGGCGAGTTGTCAAACGTAGATCCTCCGACATGAATGTAGTGATTGTAAATTTCGGCGATGGCATGAACATCCCTTGATCCGGCAGGTCGCACGACACAGTCAGAACGCTGGCTCATCACTTCGCAACCAAAACGTGTGATTGCTGCCACAACCACGCCAATGCCACTTCGATCTGACGCTCATGATCCTCAGTAGGAATTCCGTCATGATCGAGTCCGTCCAGGCTGACCAATCGAAAATCACCGCCGTAATCATCGATAATCATTTGTTGCAGTTCAGGTAGGACGAGAGAGTCGAGTTCGGATTTAAGAAACACCGCAGGTGCACGTACTTGCGGGGCAGTCCAATGCGCGTTCATTTGCGGAATCACACTATCAGCTACTGGATATATCCATCGCCCGAGCAAATAATCTGATGCAACGTGTTTGATGACCGGAACCAATGGCGGAGGATTCCGCAAAACCAAGCCATCAACTCGACGGGCTGTCCTGGGGTCCGATGCAAGATGAAGCGCCGTATTGCACCCGAGACTGTTGCCACACAACCAAAGAACTGTTTCGTCTGTCAACTCGTTTTCAATGACTTGCTCGAGCATGTCCGACGCCGCCGCAACCATTTCGGTAAGGCTCGCCTTGCCTTCGCTGTTGCCATAGCCCGGTGGATTCCAAGTGATCACTTTGCCGCTAAGCGAATCTTGAAACGAACGCACGAGTGAGAGTGGGAACGAACTGGCGCGTTCGGCGCGGCCGGCAGTACCGGGGAACTTTACAACGACAACATCTGGTGTTCGCGCTTGATCGCCGATGCATCGCTCAAAGGCCTGCGTACGGCCCGCAGATGTTTTGAAAGTGATGGGCCGCTGGTCACCCGAATCAAGGAAATGCCTCGATGGTCGCAGCACTAGGCGATCGAGTAGATAGCGGCGAAATCGACGAATCGGCACAATGGATTCCAAAACGCGAACAGTGACAGAACTCAACAGTGACACGGATACAGCGAAAGGGTAGCGGTCGACTCATATTAACTCGACGCCGCACCAATGGGGACGCCTGTTTTATGAGAACATCAGTGAACCCGCTGCCCTGGCTTTGCCCCGTCGTCAATGGCCAATACGAACACTTCCGCCCCACCGGGACCGGCTGCCGTGACCATACCTTCGCTCAAACCAAACCGCATTTTCCGTGGCTTCAGATTAGCCACCATCACTACCAGTCGACCGATCAAATCCTCCGGCTCATATGCGGCTTTGATTCCCGCGAACACTTGGCGACGTTCGTCGCCACCAAGACTAAGAGTCAACTTCAGCAACTTGTTGGCCTCCGGAACATGCTCGGCATTTAGCACGCGAGCGACTCGCAAGTCCACCTTCACGAAATCATCAATCGTGATCTCTTCGGACATCGGCTCGTCCTTCAGAGGTTGATCTGAATCGTTGTACTTCGCTGCGATCGCATCGGCGGGCGATTCTTCGGCTTCGGCTTTGCTATCTTCAATCATCTTTTCTAAATCCTCTTTTTGAACTCGGTCTAACATGCGTTGAAATTTCCCAACGGGCGTTCCGACAATCGGCGTTTTGCTCTGGTCCCAGGACACGATCGTCTCGCCCAACAGTTCGCCACATTGTTTGGCAAGTTCGGGTAGAACGGGAGCCAAGTAAATGGCCAGTTGCCGAAACAAATTCAACGCTACGGTGCAAACATCGCGAAGCTCGTCCTGGCGTGCTTCGTCTTTCTTCATTTCCCATGGCTTGGCATGTTCAACAAACGGGTTGGCCGCATCGGCAAGCTCCATGATCAAACGCATCGCACGCGAGTAATCACACGCTTCGTAGGCTTCCGCAATCTTGTCGCCTGCTGTGGCGGCGTTTTTGAACAGGCCACCATCGTCCGGATAGGTGTCGCTCAATCCCGTTGAGTGCGCGAACTTTCCAACGCGGCTGGCCAAGTTGACCACTTTGCCGACGAGGTCACTGTTGACCTTCTCGACAAACTCATCAAGACCCAAGTCCAAGTCCTCGACGCGAGGAGTCAGCTTCGTGGCGTAGAAGTAACGCAAGTACGTAGGGTTGGTGTGCTTAAGATACGTCTCGGCGGAAACGAAAGTCCCCGTGCTCTTTGACATCTTCCCGCCATTAATCGTCAGGAAGCCGTGAATGTGAACCTTCGTTGGCAGCGAAAAACCAGCCGTCTTAAGCATGCCGGGCCAGAAGAGAGTGTGGAAGTAGGTGATGTCCTTACCGATGAAATGGTGAACTTCAGTCTGGTCGCTGTTCCACCAATCGGACAGTTCTTCGTTGTTGGCTTCGCACCACTGTTTTGTGCTTGCGACGTAGCCAATCGGCGCGTCGAACCATACGTACCAGTAATTGCCAGGAGAGTCAGGAATTTCAAACCCAAAGTAAGGAGCCGGACGGCTGATATCCCAATCACGCAATTCATCCGAAAGGAAGTGCCCTTTTAAGTAGTTTGCAATTTCGCTTTGCAGTGCATCGCTCGAGTCGACCCAGTCGGCCAAGAACGCATGCAGCTTTTCAAGCTGGACAAACAAGTGCGTTGATTCCCGCAGCACCGGCGTCGCTCCGCTGAGCGTGCTTTTGGGTTCAATCAACTCGGTCGGACTATAGGTATGCCCGTTGTTGCAGTTGTCACCTGCCTGATCTGTCAATCCACAGTGCGGACACGTGCCTCGGACGAAACGATCAGCAAGAAACGTCTGAGCTTCGGGGTCGAACAATTGTTCAACCGGTCGCTCGGTGACAAGGTCGGCTGATCGGAGGGATTGCCAGAATCGAGCACACAACTCTCGGTTGGCATCGCTATGAGTGCTTCCATAGTTATCAAACTCGATGCCGAAATCAGCAAAGTCTCGCTGGTGAGCGGAACTCATATCGGCGATGACTTCTTCTTCGCTTCGTCCTTCTTTGCGAGCACGAATCATGATCGCGGTGCCATGGGTATCATCGGCGCAAACGTACAGACAACGGTTGCCGACCAGCTTCTGGAAACGAACCCAGATATCGGTTTGGATGTACTCGACCAAGTGACCAATGTGGATAGGGCCGTTGGCGTAGGGCAGGGCGCTCGTTACGAGAAGTTGTCGGGTCATGTCAGTTTCGTGATCGTCCGTAGTTCAATGATTCAGGCGGCCTAGTTGGTCGCGGATTGTAGTCGGCATCTCGTCTCAGGACGATGGATGGTCACCAGGGTCTATATTTTCCCGCAAAGCCAAGCAAGCTGGCAATCGACGCGAACATCGGTCATCTTAAAGTGATGATTGACCTACCTATTCAAGACGTTTATCGCTTTTGCCCGCGATGTGGCAGCGCCAGCTCCAAAATTGGCGCGGTACCGTTTCGCTGTCCGTCTTGTGACTACACCCAATTTTTCGGTCCAGTGGGAGCAGTCGGCGGCCTTGTGGTCAACGACAGCGACGAACTGCTATTGGTTCGGCGAGCTAAAAACCCTGGACTTGGGAAATGGGGATTGCCCGGCGGTTTCGTAGATCACAACGAATCCATTGAGGACGCTTTGAAAAGAGAGGTCCACGAAGAAACGGCGTTGGATGTTATTTCGTTCGACTACTTGGCATCATTTCCCAATATCTATCGATACAAGGGTGTCGCGATCCCGGTGATTGATCTGTTCTATGTTTGCCGAGTCGCGACACCTTACCAAATCGAACTCGATAGGACTGAACTAGAGTCCTACCACTGGTGCCGACCTGGTCAATCGGAATTGAACGATATGGCGTTCGAATCCAACCGCAAAGCGGTCGTTGCGTGGCTCGACCCTCCGTAGTGGGGAAAACCTTTCGTGTTTGGTTAGCCTGAATGGGTCCCCCAAGCATTTCATGCTCTCTCAAACACTGGTTTTTTGACATCCATCGTTGCAGTGTTCACTAAGTCAATGTACAACATTGCTTGTTGCAAGTGATTCTCATTAGAGAGTTCACTCCAGGCAAGCCAGCCAGCGTTCTCGCAAGCAAGCCAGCCAATACGATTCCCCATTTTATTGGCACGTTTGAGATGACAAAGAAGTCTGTTTCGTCTGGTTTCACGCTCGTTGAGCTATTGGTCGTGATTGCGATCATCGGTATTTTGGTCGGCCTGTTGCTCCCGGCTGTTCAGGCCGCTCGCGAAGCCGCTCGCCGAATGAGCTGCTCGAACAACATGAAACAGGTCGTTCTGGCGATTCACAATTACGAATCGGTGATGAAGGAACTTCCGCCGGCATGGTCGAAACCCGCGATGACGGGCGATGGTTGGTCACTGCAAGCTCGGATCCTGCCTTACCTAGAAAACTCGGCGTTGGACAATGCGATTGATTTCGCCGCTGGCTATGGTGCGGCGACGATCACCGTGAACGGCCACACCTTGCCGGTATCGGCCTACCGCGTGCCCACGTATCTATGTCCCAGCGAAATCTTGGACGAACAGCGTGCCGGTGATAACGGCGCCGAACATTACCCACTTACCTACGCTTACAACGCCGGCATTTGGTTCGTTTATGATCCGGTTGATCCCGACAATTCTTTGGACGACAAGATTGGCGAAGGCATGTTCACGGCTTGGAAAGGTCGCCGTTTCCGAGATTGTTTAGACGGTCTTAGCAACACGCTTGCAATGTCCGAAGTCAAAGCATGGAACCCCTACTATCGGGACGCCGGAAATACGGGAGACGTTATCATGCCAGAGGTCGCCGAAGATGTTTGCACTTTGGCAGGCTCTTTCAAAACGGATACCGGCCACACCGAGTGGGTCGACGGTCGAGTTCATCAATCCGGATTCACAACCACCTTCACCCCGAACACCAAGGTGCTCTGCGAAGTCGGTGGTATTGAGTACGACGTGGACTTCACCAATTTCCGGGAAGGCAAAACCGCAACTGCTCCTGTACCGAGAACCTACGCTGCGGTGACCTCGCGGTCCTACCACACCGGCGGTGTGATGGTGGGCATCCTCGATGGTTCCGTCCGCTTCTTCACCGATTCGATCGATCGCGAACTCTGGCAAGACCTTTCGACTCGTGCTGGTCACGAAGTTGTTGCCATGCCTGATTGATCTAACCACCTATCTTAAAACGAGCGTGCAGTGAAGCGATCCGTCGACTCACTGCCAAGAGGCCAATTGTTTCGCATAAGCGCGAAGCTTGATCTTATTTTTCTCTAACGCGGTGAGGCATCCCAAAATGGCGATGCCGCAACTGATGCCGAATACCCACCAGGGCCAAACGGCATCGAACGATCTACCCGCGTGCCACACCATGCTGGTGACTCCCACGAGAACAAAGATCGCGCCCAGATACAAGAACGGGCGTACCCGCAGGATCACTCCCATCAGCATCCCTGCGATGGCAAGAAGGATTAAGACCATCGGGGCAGCCAAGCTTTGGCCTAGCGAATCGAACATCACATCGGCTGAACTGCTGATGTAAATCACTAGCGTTGCTGCATAGCGTATCCCTGACACCAAGCTTGGGTCGAGGCGACCACCATAGAAGTGAGTCAGAACCAATACGCAAACTGCTGGCGGAATCAACCATAACTGGGGATACGCTAAGAACCCCCAACCCGGCAATTGGGCTAGCACCACCCACAACGCTGAGTTGCCAAGAACAATGGACACGATGCGAGCGATATCCGACTGCCAAATCACGGACGTCGCCATGTAGTAAGCCGCCGCGATGACTAACACCCACTCGTAGCGTATGACGCTGCCCGTTATCACCCATGACTCGGGCGATGCCCAACCGCCAAGCCAGAAACCAATCACGGGAACCATCGGTAAGTACAGCGAGGTTTGCTTGAGAGTTTTCGCCAATGCTTCATCACCTGATCGTCGCAACCATTGTGTTGCCCCAATGGACAGTGCGGCGACGACCATCACCGTGAATGGCCAATAGTGACGAAGCCCCAGCAATGCCCATTGAGCCTTGCAGAGGGTCAGATGCAAACAGACAAGTCCCATCAAGACTTGCGAGGCAATGATCAAGGCACTGCGAGTTGAATCGCTAAGACTCCACGCAAGGCTAAGCTCCGAATCGTCAACAGTTTGCCTTCCTCGAGGTCCCGCGGTAATTGCGACCCAAGCGGCGTAGAAACTCACTGCCGCGATAGTGACTGCAACACCCAATTTGTGAACGAGCGAAAGTGAATCGACTGCACCACTTCCGCGAGCAGCAAATTCGAACACAAACATCGCTGCCAAGGATGCGATAGCAGCAACGCTTGCGACAATCAATCCACGGTGGGTCGCCACTTTCCAACGCTCAGCAATTCGCTTGCCAATGAGCCGAGGCATCAAGGTCCATAAGAAAAGAATGCTGATGATAGAAGCAACCCACCATCGCATCGTTCCCACTAACCAGGGAAGCTCGGTTGGGGCCAGCGTTACCGATGCCAACATTCCCACCATCGCAAGCCCTACTCCAATCGCTGTCGTTCGACCGCGATCACTATTGGACCACTCTGCCACTACTCCTACGCCCAAAGCGATAGGCGACAATGAAAGCGACGTAAGGATCATCGCGGGGCCTAACGACACCACCGCACCCAAGTGCACCAAGACGCTCGCGAACCAGACCATAATCGCGATTGCCACAAGCGACGACATTCCAATTATCACATCTCCGGATTTGAAGCTCGTTTCGGACTCGCCCACCCATCCTTTTCGCGTTACTGCACGATGCATCGCAGGGAACTGTAGCCCCAACAATCCCATCACACCTCCCATCGTCATGGCAGCGACCGCTCCGCGTTGAACGGTGGTTGCATCCCACAGCAGGCTCACCTGCATCGCGGCCAAACCTGCGACCAAAACTAGAGTGCCCAATCCAAGCCCCAAGTGCATCTTCGAGACGGTCGGCTGCGTCTCGCGATTTCGCCAAGTACCGAGCACAAAGACGCCCGCTAACATGATGTAGGCCAAGCAGCGCGTCCAAAGTCCAGGATCAAATGCGGCTTGAGGGTACTCGTTGCTGCCGGAGAACAACGAAAGCAGAAACTCGGTTGCTAAGACGAACATCACGACAGCCGAGAATTCGGTCGCGGGGGTGCTCTGAAATCGACCCTCGTTGGCGGAACGACTTGCGCCCCTATAGCGCCACGCCATTACCCATGCCATCACCCAGGCCATCACCCACATGATTTGAATGGTCCGATCCCATGACTCAATATTAATCGAGTCCATCAAGTCACTCACCCACAGAGCCCCCACGACGACGACCACCCAACCCAATCCTCGCAGGCACAAACAATGCCCAACTGAGGATTGCCTGCGTTGCATCCACGCGATCCAACACCCGCCAACGATTAGACTGGCCCAGCCCACCCAACGAGCGACGATCAAATCCGGTAGCGAAATCGCGATGAATGACGCGGCAACGGTCCATAGACCTATTGGCAGCGAAGCCTTCCACAACGAACCGCCGTCTTTGTCATGTCGCACGCATAGAACGGCCCAACCGACCACGCCCGTAAAACCTAGCAACGACAATCCGTCAAACAGATGACCTGAGGCGGCCAGCCCTGATACCACGGCCGCCCATCCGGTCAGCCAGACGAAAAACGTTGCGACAACGACACGTTGCGATGTCGAAATCAACCGCACTGGTTCTCTTGTGCGTTCACGTTCCATACACGACCAGGCGAACACTCCCGCAAACGCGAACGCCACTACTAGCCGAAGCACAAACGGATATTGAATCGCGTGACCAAAACTTTCCGCCATCAATTCTGACCACAACACTGCGACTGAAAACATCAGTCCTGCGCACGCAAAACGTCCTAGCCATGTAGCCAGAGACGTGTAATGAATCATTTGTTGTTGCCAACGCTTGATGCTGGCTTCGATCAACATCCACGCTGTTGAGAAAACAGCGATTACGCCGATCCAAGTCCAAACCGCTTCACCGCTGTCCCAAGCGATTTGCCCAAACATTGGGTCGTGCCAGTAGTGATGCAAACAGCGCAGTCCCATCGCCATCGTGATTGCCTGGGAAACAAGCAGCGTCTGAAAACTCCGAAACATGATCGCGAAAGCCAACAGCAAAACTGCTGCGATTGCCCAAACGACACAGCTTTGGGCAACGTGTTGATCAAATGCAAACCAAGCCAACAGCGACGACAATGTGCAACCCGAGATCGCACATGACTGCCAGACCTTCATTGAGTGCGACCGGATTGCCCAACCTTGTTTCCACGCAGTGAAGATTGCGACACCGGCTGATACGGTTGCAAACGTCACACTGGCCTGCATCCAAGTCACAACATCGCTTACCGAAACGTTAAAGACGCCGTCGTGCCAAGCGAAAACCAGTGGTCGATGCCAAGCGAGCACGGCAAGACCAGTCAGTCCGGATGCGATCGGTTCGTTTGGCAATCGCCAACGAATCATGTTGCTTTGGATTGCCATCGCGCATAGCGCCAACACCGCCACCGGCAAAGCAAATGGACATAGCCCCAGCCAATCCGATGATAAGACTGACAAGCCCGCTGAGATCAGGACGCAAACGCCGATCCAACATCG
Source organism: Rubripirellula amarantea (assembly GCF_007859865.1). Classification (NCBI taxonomy): domain Bacteria; kingdom Pseudomonadati; phylum Planctomycetota; class Planctomycetia; order Pirellulales; family Pirellulaceae; genus Rubripirellula; species Rubripirellula amarantea. The sequence goes on from NZ_SJPI01000003.1 coordinate 968,175, forward strand.
TAAAGCAACGTCCATTGGCATACGCATCGCTCGATCACGCATGACGCGAGTCACAACATACACAACTGCGGTACAGACAACCGCTGCCAACAAAGCTGGTCCACTAGCAAGCCGAACGAGAGCACTGGCAGCCTGCGCATTGTCGTATCCCATCCAAGTTGGCCACGTCCATAGCGTTGCCAACCCCAGCGGTGCCGTCGCCAGGGCCCACCACGCTGATTGCTTGTATTGATATCCGATGACTCCGCAACTTACCGCGAACACGATCGCGTAGGTCAGCAACCAACCTTCTGTCACCCATCCGCCAACTCCGCAGAACACCGGCAACGGCGCTAGTGCACAACCAACCAGCAGAACGCCCGCAACTCGTGCGGCAAAGGCATGTCCTGAATGGCGAGACATGACCGCAATCCGAATCGCTGCGGCAGCGGATACCAAAACCGCAGGCAATGCCCCCAATAACATCGGCCAATACGCCGACACTTCGTCGCGACGGATGAACGCGAAGTACCCCACCATCACGAAGTTTGCGAACAGATTGACGGCGAGCAAAATCAACTGGTTCCGGCTTACCGCTTGTCCTTGCATCAACAGCCTTGCTTTGTGCCGCAGACGATGGTGGCCGTACGCGTTCCATGCAAACAACGTCGACAACGCAGACAGCGCTACCAAGTAGCCGGCATCACTCCCCAGCCATCGAATCGCCGTGGGAAAAAGAGGAAGTAGTAGTACTGGACCGGCAACGCTTGCCATGAACGAGTAGGCTCCACCGCGACCGACCAAGGCTCTGCCAGCCTTCGTCAACAACCAACCATAAACCCCGGTCGCCATGGCAAGTGCGGCTAGAGTGACCGGATCATTCAACCTGACCGAATCAGCGAGTGAACTACCACCACTGATCGCGGCAGCCAATCCCGCCAGCACGCTGAGCGGTACCAACATGGTCGCGATAATGAGTATCGCGCGAGAAGTGTGTCGCAGTCGCCACCTTGTCAGTGTGTAAAAGCCGGCCGCGAAGATAAACGCGTTGGCGGTTAAGAAGATCAATGACGGGGCGACGCGGTGTGTTTTCAGCAACGGACTCCACAAACTAATCACGAGGCCGATGGACGAGATAACAATCAACATGCCCGCAATCAATTCACCCCACCGAATATTCTTCGCTGCCAAGAACGAGGTGATTATCTCGCCCTTCGACAAAACAGACGCCGTTGATTCACGAGGGGAATCTTCTTCTGGTTCGACCAATGCGGCCATGATGAATTCCGGTTCATCAACCGCCGATTTACGAACTACCGTTTCTACGTTGGCGACGAGTGGTTTGGTAAACGGAGATGTGTCCGTTGAATGAACCGGTGGGCGGTTCAGCAGGCGAGCCTTTTGATGAAGGTCGCCGGCCTGGTCCGTGCTAATTTCACCCGCATCCCGCAACCGCTCAACGACGCGTTGGAACGCGATCGGATCAGTCAGCAGTGAATCCGACCGCTGGATGTTACGATCGGATGCCCCGAAGATCACCCGCAAGATCGCCGCGATTAACACCCAGGTGCCATGGCCGAGAACCGTGACAAAGAACCAACCCACAGCGATGGCAAATAGAACTTCCACGAAAGCAACCCAATGGAACCGGAACACGCGAACAGGGTGGTAAACACTGGCAAGCCTTGATTGTCGCCGATTCGCGACCGGCGGAACATCGTTACCACTTATCGAGAGCCCAGCACGACCATCGCAGAGCGCTTCTTTTGATAAAAACGCCGGATTTCGTTGCTAGTTCCGACCTCAATGCCCCAGCGATCGGCATCTTAGGGGCAGCCTACGTCCATCATTGAACCATCGTCTTCCCGGCTATACTTTCCGCATGAAATTTCACACCGACGACGCCGAACCGTTCGACTTTGAGACCGTTATGGCGGAATATCTAGAGCGGATCGACGCTGGTGAAAGCCCCGATCCGGCTCAGTACATCCAGCAATACCCTCAATTCGCTGACGACTTGCGGACGTTCTTCCGGAACCATCACTGGCTCGGCGGCCCGTCATCCGTCGATCTCGCTGATTCTTGGGGCGAGTCTTTGATCGGTCAAACGATCGGCACCTATTCCATCGAGTCCGAGATTGCGCGCGGCGGCATGGGCGTCGTCTATCGAGCGCACCAAGCTGGACTTGGTCGACCGGTCGCGCTAAAGCTGATTAGTAGTGGAGTGTTGGCTAGTCGCGAGGAACGTCGCCGCTTTCGTATCGAGGCCGAAGCCGCTGCCAAGCTGCAGCATCCCGGTATCGTGGCCATCCATGAAATTGGATCGTGGCAGGGTTACGAATACTTTTCGATGGCGTTGGTGGAAGGACCAACATTACAGCAGGCGATCAACAACACTCCCTACACAGTTGACCAGTCCGTGCGATTGATGATCGATATTGCTCGGGCGGTTGGATTCGCGCATCGTGCTGGAATCCTGCACCGCGACTTGAAGCCCGACAATATATTGCTGTCCGAGAATGGCCAACCGCTGCTTACTGATTTCGGTTTGGCGAAATGGCACCAAGACGGCACCTTGCTCACTCGCACCGGACAAGTGCTCGGCACGCCGCACTACATGAGTCCCGAACAGGCATCCGGCCGAGCACAAATCACGACGCAAAGTGACGTCTACTCACTCGGCGCGATTCTGTATGCACTTTTCACGGGCCAACCACCTCATGCCGGCGCATCGGCAGCGGAGGTCTTGCGAAGCGTACTGCAAGACGAACCCACACCACCTCGAAGCCTAGCCAAAGAACTGCCAGCGTCGCTCGAAAACATTTGCCTCAAAGCAATTAGCAAGGATGCGACCGATCGCTACGCTACCGCGGATGCGATGGCCGATGATCTACAAGACTTTCTCGATGGCAATCCCGTAGCCGCCGATGAAAGTGGTGTGTTTGGTCAAGTCGCTCGGGAATTGAGACGTGATCAGCACCAAAGTTTCTTCGTCAACTGGAGCCGTTCGCTGGCGATCATTGGTGGCATCATTTTCGTTGCCCACTGCGCCATCTTTTCGCTCAACGCGTGGAACTTTCCTCGGTCGATTTCTTTTTGGATCCCTCGAGTCGCAATGTTTACCGCCATCGCGCTCGTCATCTATCGTGCCAAAGGTGGACGACTGACACCACGTACGGTGGCTGAAAGACCGGTCTATTCCATCTGGCTCGGCTACATGGGATCGCTGTTCGCGATCAATGCTTTGACGCTAACGAACGTCATTCCCATCTCATCCGTTTTCCCTCTCACGTCAACACTCAGCGGCTTCGGTTTTTTGGCCATGAGCGGTCACGTTTGGGGAGCCTCCGCAATACTCGGGGCAGCGTTCTTGATCGTCGGCATGGTCATGCCGATGATGGGGAACGCTGCACCGCTGGTCTTTGGTGCTCAGTGGTTTCTGAGCTTATCCTTGCTTGCGAATCACTACCGCCATCGACATTCAACGTGATGGAAGCGTTACCGTCATAAACCAGCGACGTTCATCTCGATCACGTACGCCGATTTCGATGCCGTGATGAATAGATGTTTCTTCTGAGACCCCGCGAATGTGACGTTAGCAGTCCAACCCTCAGGCACATCAATCGTTTGAACTTTCTCGCCTTCGGAATTGAACACCGTCACGCCCTCGTTGTTGGTCAAGTAAACATTCCGTTGTTCGTCGATCGTCAACCCATCACTTCCCATTTTGCAAAACACTTTTTTGTCATTCAGAGAACCGTCTTCGGCAATCGAGTAGCGGTAGACCGTTTTGGCATCGATGTCAGCAACGTACAACTGACGACGCTTGGCATCACCGATAATTCCGTTGGGCTGAGTTAGGTCGGATGCCACGCGAGTAACATTGCCATCGCTGGTAACACGAAAAACGCTGCGAGGGTGGTTATCAGGAAACTTCTTTGTCCAATAAGGTCGTTGGTAAAGCGGATCTGTGAAATAGATCGAACCGTCCCGGTCTACCCAACAATCATTGGGACCGCTCATGTCACGTCCTTCAAAGCCTTTCGCCAGAACCTCATGTTCTTTTGTGTCGAGGTCGATCGACCATAACTCATTCTTTTCATCAGCACACGCGATCAATCGAGCCCGGGGTTGCGATCCAAAGTAAAGGCCGTTGCTGCGACCGCAGGGTTGCAACCAAGTTTGAACTTTGTCGGCGGCAAAGTCATAAAACAGAATCTGATCATTGGGTTGGTCAGTGAAGTACACATTGCCCTGATCATCGGCCGCTGGTCCTTCGGTAAACATAAGGCCCGACGCGACTTTCTTCAGCGTGGCTCCATCCGCGGTTACTTTCGCAGCAGTGGCTTGAGCCAAGGCGACGTTGCTAACAGCCAATAAAAAAAGCCCGCACAAGACGGGCTTCAAGCGATTGAGTCGATTCATGAGATCTCGAAAGGCAGAGGAACGAAACGTAGGAGTCGTTCATTCTAGCTGCCGCGTGATCATCGCGCGTGTTGCTCGATCATATTCATCAAATCATCCGTTGGCTGCTGAAGAGTCATCACGCGAGACGTCGCAGCAGGATTTCGTCGGTCACGAACAATCACGATTACTTCCTGATCCGACGTCTCGGTTGGCATCGTAGTTCTTGCACCCGGAAGTGCCGCCAATCGTTCCGCCGGAGGCTCCATCGAAAGCGAAGGAGAATCGAATTGCTGGCTGACCTGGGCGATTTCCTGGGTCGCGGTTCCCCCACGCTGATACAGTTTGGCTAAACCAACCCGATCGAGTTGCCATTGGATGTTGCCGGGACCGGCATAAATACCAACGTCGTTTTGGTAGTCGGCTGCGTTACAAACGCCGATCAAGAAACCTCGGTCGTCGAACAAACCGCCACCGCTGCGACCATCAATGGGAGCATCACCGATCTCGATATTCGACGATCCTAGATGCTGATTGTATTTGTTCACGCCAGTGATTCGAGTGTCGCGACGAGAAGGATCGTCGCCTCGATCACAGCCGAACGAAAACACCGATTGTCCAGTACGAGGAACTTCGCCGGCCTGAATCACGGGAATCGGTTGAACGGGGAAACCGGGACGTATCGTAACCAGCGCAATATCGCGATCATCAGCGTCATAATCGAGCACGTGACCTTCGACGGTTCGTGTCTGCCCGCCGATGAACAAGTCGACTTCGATCTTGCCATCGCCTTTGGTTTCGCGAAACAGGTGGCCGCAGGTCAGCACCAATGCTTCGTCGCCATGTGTGTCGATGATGGTTCCGGTTCCCGCACCATAGCCGCGTCCATCATGAACACGCAGGCGAACCGTTGCTGCTTCCGCACGTTCGATGGCCGACGCAAGCGATACGCTGGGCATCGGTTCGGATACATTGCCTTGGGCCGATGAATCGGCCGCCGAAGCATTTGACGAAGGTGTGTTGGCCGCCGAAGTAAATTGATGCGACGACGAATTTGAACCGCGATCCTGGAACGTGGGTCGTAGATTCTGAGGCTGACTGATAGGCGCCAATCGAGTTTTCGGCGCCGGAATGTCAGCGAGTCCTGACATTTCCGAATTGGTTTGATAGATCGGCCCGGACGGGTCGGTTTGCAACGCTTCCTGCAATTGCTGGGCGGTTTGCATCCCAACGAGGCGGGTGACTTCTTTTCCACCCGAGATGACAACGAACGTTGGTGTTTTGCGAATGCCGTAGCGACTTGCAACTGCCAATTCCGATTCGACGTTCACGTGTCGAACGGGCACACCCACCCGCTCTAGCCCAGCCAGAACCGGCTTCATTGCTTGGCAGGGCGGACAACGGTCAGAGGTGAAATTGATGAGGATAGCACCGGTTGCCCAGGCAGCCGATGATTGCGTCACGACAACCAGCATCCATGCCAGCGATGTCAGCAAAACCTTACGCGATAACATTCCCACGCACGTCCCTCCTTGGACCGTGTGAAGTCAAAAACATCCCGAGCGAGCATCCTGCACGCTCATGTTTCGCCGACTCGCAATCCTTACGGGTTCGGCGTCGCCATAGTGCCGCTTAGGGTCCTTCGCGGGCAAGTGCAATGAACCAACTAGAAGTGAAACTTTAGTTTTTTTTGTGTTTCACGACCATAATTCGCCACTTTTTATCGCAGCAAAGCGTGCAATCTTGGATCAAGCAAAGATTCGGCGACAAGCTTGGCACCGGAAAAATTTTGACCGCGAGTGTGCTCGCTAGGAACCGCCACCGCATAAGTTCCCGCCGCTACCGCTGCGGCGCATCCATTACCGCTATCTTCGAGCACGAGCATGGAAGCCGGTTCAACGCCCAACCGCGCAGCCGCAGTCAGGTACATCTCAGGATGCGGCTTGCCGTTTTGGACATCATCCCCCGTCAGCATGAAGGCAAGATTTTTGCGCCATGAGATGGACTTAAAAATCACGTCGACAAACTTTCGTTGACTGCTGGTCGCCAGCCCGAATGGAATTTCAGATTGGATCAGCATTTCAATCCATTCTTCAAGACCTGGCATTGGATCAACACCTTGCAAGATTCGCTCGCCATACAATTCATTCGATTCGACGAGCAGCGATTCGGCTGTTTCACCCAGCCCGTGATGGTCGACCATTTGCTGCAAAGCCTGGGTCCCCACTCGTCCCATCATTTTCTGTTGAAGTTCGTGCGAAAACCGAAAACCTCGTCGCTGCAACACGGTGTCACCTACGTCCCAATAAAGTTTTTCGGTATCAAACAACAGCCCATCCATATCGAGAGCAATGCCTGAGATCTTAGGATGGGTATCATCGCTTTGCATGGATATCGTTTCAAAGAAAAGGTCGAGACGGATCAAGTCGCTAGGTGAAGTCTTGGCCAAACAGCTCAGCCGGTCACTTGAAGTGTAGCGAACACGCTCGCGGCGCCTCTACGCCCTCCCGGACACGATCAGCGAGTACAATCTCACGCTCCCTCGCCCACCTGACTTCCCACCTCAAACTTTTTTCTCACCGAGATGTTTTCTATGCCTCGCATTTTGAAATCCTGTCTGCTCTTCTTGGCCGCTCTTTCGACGACCGCAATCGGCCAACAAGCACCTTACGATATCTTTCCCGATGCGAAACCGCCTTACTACCGCGTGCGCTATGAAGCGTCCAATCAGGAAGGTGAACTTTCGTTTCCCGTGAACTACACCATTTGGGTTCCGCCAAACGTCAGTTCCATTCGCGGTGTCATTGTTCACCAGCACGGCTGTGGTGAAGGTTCATGCAAATCAGGATTAACAGCCGCCTTCGACTTGCATTGGCAGGCGTTGGCCAAGAAGCATGATTGCGCATTGCTGGGCCCCTCGTATGAACAACCCGAAGGCACCGAGTGCCAACTTTGGTGTGATCCGCGAAATGGATCGGGCGACGCGTTTGTAAAGGCACTCAACGAACTTGGCCATCAATCGGGTCATCCCGAATTGGCTAACGTTCCATGGGCGTTGTGGGGACATAGCGGCGGCGGACATTGGGCAGGCGGCATGACGCTGCTTCATCCTGAACGTGTGGCCGCAGCTTGGTTGCGATCGGGCGTGCCCTTGTTGGAAGACAATCCTCAACGACCTTCGATCAAAGCGCATACCGTTTCCGACGAAGCCTTGCGAGTTCCGATCATGTGCAATCCTGGAACCAAAGAAGGTGTGACGGTGAAAGACGGACGATTCGCGGGTGTTTGGCCGGCAAATGAAGCGTTCTTTCAATCGGTTCGCGGCCGCGGAGGCTTGGTCGGCGTTGCCGTTGATCCGCTTACCGCTCACGAATGTGGCAATCAACGCTATCTGGCCATTCCCTGGTTCGACGCTTGCCTAAGTGCGCGCCTTCCACGAAAAGAAAATGGGCCTCTTCAACCAATGCCAACTGACGATGTCTGGCTGGCACCCCTGGCTGGATTCGATGCAACGCCGATCGCTTCATTTGACAAAGACCCTCTTACGGCCGTCTGGTTGCCCAACGAGAACATCGCCAACGCGTGGATGCAGTATGTCAAAGACACCAATATCTCCGATACTTCACCGCCACCGGCACCTTCGGATGTGGAAGTGAACAACAATCGCCTCACTTGGGTCGCCGACGCAGACCTCGAAAGTGGTATCGCTCGTTTCATCATTGAGCGAGACGGTAAGGTTCTTGCCATGGTTCCCGAAAAGTCCCAAAACCCGTTCGGTCGGCCGTTGTTCCAAAACCTGCAATACAGCGACACCCCGACTCAACCACTCGTGCCAATGACTTATGACGACCATACTGCCAAACCTGGGGTTTCGCACACCTACCGAGTCATCGCAGAAAACACGGTCGGAATGCGATCCGAGCAACCATCTGCTCCCTAACGCTCGAGGCATGAACTTGGATGTGATCCGATGAGCGATTCTGTTGCCGACATAGCGATTTCGCCGAATGACTTCGGAAGCAGTGCGGGCACCGGTGCGCTGACGCGATCCTTGGGTGAATTGAGCACCTCGGGGTTCATTTCCGAGGATGCTGAACATTGGGCGATAGAACCGTACTTGCCAGTCGAGCCACATGACTGTCTGCAATACTTGCTCTCTCGTGAAGAGCTCCGTCGTACGATGGCAGCCGATTCAGTTCCCTTGGCTATCCCCGAAGCGATGTCGGACGCAGCCAAGCAACTTGTCAAAGCAGATCGAAAGATCGAGCACATTGTTTGTCAACGATCTTCAATGGACCAATCGCGATTTGCCAAGTTGTACCGTTCGATGGATCCCGACCAAGAATGCAAGTCCATTGCGCCAACGTCAACTCGCGAACCGCATGACGAATCATGCGACCTTGCGGAAGTCGGAAATGCCGAAGTCGAACTTACAGAAGAAGACCGCCAGAAAGCTTCCAGCATCGATACCACGATCCAGCACTGTGAGCACATGCTTGAACGCGCGGGATACGCCAAACTCGATCAAGAGCAAATTGAACGCTGCGCAGGCATTGCAAGTCAGTGGGGCGTTCCTTTGCACGTCGACTTTGCTTTGTTCGAGCGATTGGTCGTTCACGCGCGAGGCGATGTCGTGGGTACGAGAGTATGTCGTCGATTGCGGAAGTTTTATCGCCGAGAGAACGTCGAAGTCCCGATCTATCAGCGCATGATTATCCTGTTTCAATTACGGGACGATCAAGATAGCGATGAATCACTTCGCTCAACCGACCTGCACTTGCGGATGTTCAAGAACATCCCTCAACAAGACATCGACATGCTACTTCCCGGAACGCGGGTACGGATCTCGGGTGTCGATCGCGTTAAGATCATCCTGCCCAGCCTCGGTGGTTTCTTGATGTCGGTTCGTAAAATCGCCAGCTACGCTCTGTTATTCGCCGTGCTGACGCTCAACTGGATCGCGATTCTGGTGGCGCTAGTGGTGGGTTACGCAATTAAGAGCTTCTTCAGCTACTTTCAAACCAAGAACCGTTATCAATTGCACCTGACGCGGAATTTGTATTTCCAGAAACTTGATTCCAATGCCGGAGTCGCCTACCACCTTGCCTCGCAAGCCGCAGCCCAACAGCACAATGAAATGCTAGTAGCGTACTTCGCAGTTCTGACTCACGATGACGCAATTAGCACTCGTCGTCTTCGGCGACGTTGTGAACGTATATTTCGAGAAGCAGTCGATTTAGAAGTCGACTTCCAAGTCGCCCGCGCTGTCACAACACTCGAACTATCGGGGCTGGTCAAACAAACCGAAAACGGCTGGGTAGCAAACTAGCCTTCGCGCAAACCTTCCTCAACCTGCGGAAGTTCATCGAGTGATTCGATGCCGAACAAGTACAAGAATCGTTCGGTGGGGTAGTAGTGTGGTTCAGCGCGCCCGCCACCTTCGGGCTTCACGCGCTCCATCCGCAACAACTGTCGTCGAACTAATTGATTCAGCAACGAGTTGCTTTCACGACCACGTTGGTCTTGGACTTTTTGGGCGGTCACCCCAGGTTGATACGCTACCAAAGCGAGTACTTCGACGGCGGATTGACTCAAACGAGTTTCGCGAACCTTTCCCAGGAATTCGCGTCGAACGCTTTCAACCTCAGGAGCAACGGTCATCTTAAACCCGAAGTCATCGCGAACGATTCGTAACGCTTGCCCGTGTTCTTTGTAAGACGCATTCAGTCGGTCAATGATTTCAACAACCTCTTCCGGCGAAACTCCTCGCATTAATTTCGCGATGCGTTCTTCGGTGAGTGGTTGGTTCTCGGGATGACCGACGAATAAGGCACCTTCTACGATCGCCTCGGGCGTCACCAAGTCTGCATCGGCTTGCGACTCTTCCTCGTCGAGCGGCGATGCCTCGAAATCATCGTCATCATGGATTTCCTCACTATGACCTTCCGCAATCTCGTCACTTGGATCTGACGCGAAGGCTTCGGGATCTTGCTCGGCGGCAGCCGCTACGAAGGCGGCTCCCAAATCGTCCAAGCTCAACCCGTCGCCAAGCAACTCGGGATCAATCTCGAACCCCGAGTCCTGTGGCTGATCTTCGTCGGAATCAAAGTGTTGTGCCATGACCTATCAAACCCACTGTTGAATCGTAGGTTTGATGACGATCTCAGGTACGTGAGCGCGAGGAGGAAGCATGCAAATCCCCAGAACGAGCGAAGCAATGTCCTCGGGCTGCAGGATTGCATCCTTGTGTTCTTGCGAAACCGGCGTGGGGCGGTTTTCCAAGATCGGCGTGTTCACTTCGCCCGGGTAAACGTTGGTCACACGGACGCCTTCGTTGCTGACTTCATTAGAGATAGCCGTGCCCAGCGCAGTCATGGCAAACTTGCTGGCACAATAAACGACGCCACCAAGTGTGATGGCACGTTTGCCGGCAACCGAGGAAATATTGATGATGACGCCGTCTTTGCGTTCACGCATCGCGGGCAAGACTTCATAGATACAGCGATACGCTCCGCTGGCGTTGACCTGCATCACGCGGTCCCAATCCTCGGGCACCATTTCGGCCATCGTTCGTTTTTGAATATTGATGCCGGCACTGTTGACCAGAATATCGACGTCTCCCACGGTTTCGCGAATGTCGGAAAAGAAAGCCTTGATACTTTCCGGATCAGCCACGTCGATTGTCTTGGTTCGAATGGGAGTACCGCCGTCGATCGATTCCGCGACTTTTTGCAGCGGCTCAAGACGTCGGCCACCGATGGTGACGCGACACCCAGCTTTGGCTAATACGCGTGCGATGCCTGCTCCAATCCCAGTACCACCACCGGTGATGGCTACAATCTTTCCTTCCAATACGCTCACGTCAAAATCTCTTAGTTTGGTTTTCTCGAATGTAAGACGCCCTGGTCGTCACCGATCACGATCATATCAGAGCTGAGCGATCTGAGGATATGTCGTTGCCACAGTACCCAACCCGCTAACGGCCCGGGCGGTTGAACGATTGGATCTATGGCTTGAGCGATCACCGCAAACTACCAAGCCGCAAACTACCAAGCCGCAAACAACTAATAGTCACGCCGAGCAATTTGACAAACGTCTGGACGATCAGACACCGCTTGATGACGGTAGGCCTCTACGATTCGATTGTTTTCGACCAGGAAAGCACCAGGCATTTGAAAGCCATCACCGTCGAGCTTGCCCACGCCATGACGAGACAGAATGGCCGCCTTAAAACCTCGCCACCAGACGTCCGGTCCGAACAGTTGACCCAGTGTGCCGCGACGAAGGCCGTAAGCTCGATACAGTTCACACCCAGGATCGCTCACGTGATCACAATCCGTTAGCCCATAGTGTTCCAGGTCCTTCATGACGGCTTCGGAATCGCTTTGATAGACCAAAACCGGAAGCACACCCTGTTGCTTCAGTTTGTCTTTCTTGTCCCGCAGGTCGGCCAAGGCTTCGCGGCAAAACGTACATCCGCTGTGTCGTAGAAAAAGAACCAGCAGCGGCGATTGGCGAGATAGATCGGCAATGCTTTGGCCATGCTGATTGACGAAAATTTCGTTCGCGTGGGAAACTCGCATCACGTCATCTGGTTCCGGCGAAGCGGTCGACTCTTTGAACGCGACATACAGAATTGCAATCAACGGAGCCCACCAAATCAAGTCGTTCGTCACGATGGTCCAACCCCAAGACAAAGGCAGGTAACCAGGATCAGCAGGCCCAACCGTCGCGACGGTAGAGACAAAACCGATCGGCCCCAAAATCTTGCCTAGCAATCCGACCAACGTGATTGGCCAATGACGTATCGGGTTCGACGCGGCGATGGCATACCCCACACCGTAGACGCCGACAATCATCCCCACGCACTGCCAAATCCCCAGGTAGACCGGCGGCGAAATACCCGTGAGCGTAAAGAGATCGTTGGGACGCAGAACTACCCACGTTCCCCAAATCAAGTTGTAAATCGCGGCGGCGATTAGGATCTTCCGCATCCACGGATATGCTTCATTCACGTTTGGGCTCACCAGTTCGAATTTGTCCGGTCGCGAGTAAATGCTCCCGCAGACGTGCGCGATTCTTCATCGCAAAATCGGAAACCTCATTTGTTCGATAGCTTGGGTACGACCAACGATGATGGATCCATTTCTTGCCAACGTAATTGAGTGTTACTTCAGCAAAAATTCCGTCTCGAAGGTAGATACGGTGATCGCGATCTTTGATCGTAGCTAGCACCAACTTCGCTTGACTGAGATACCCTGCGTCCAAATTTACGGGACGTGCCACCATGTTGGTGGACTGGCTGGCGTACTCGGCTTCCCAAGCATTGGATTGCACCTTCCATTCCGATAGCTCCCCAGGATCTTCGAACGGCTCAAATGCGACGAGCGTCTTGGTTAAATTCGGCCCCATCGAATCGAGATAAAATCCGCCGGCTTCAAATGGAATTTCGGCAGAGCGATCAGTGATCGGTCCCCAATGGGTTTCCAGGCGCTTAAACGCCCATGCTCGAGCATCCGCAAAACTCGTAATCACGGCGCAGATGCGAACCACAGGTTCAACGAGGCGAACTTCGGACAAGGAAAACGACCTCTGCGGAAATGATGGGGGAAGGATTACACTGGTGCTGACACGGCTTGGTGATCAAATCTTCGCTAGCCGAACTTCATCGCTTTCGGGACCACCTTCAATATGCACCCTTGGCTCGCCCAACGAACGACCGCTTTCGAAAGTAGCGGAATACGCAAAGTCTTTGATCTAGCCGCCAAGCTAAAGGATCCTATCAACCTGTCGATCGGGCAACCCGATTTCGACGTCCCCGATGAGATCAAAACAGCGGCGACCGATGCCATTAACGAAGGCAAAAACGCGTATTCCCCCACTCAGGGCATCGGTCCACTACGAGAGAAACTGAAAGCCACCATCGACTCGCAATTTGCTCACGCAGACCGAGACGTATTTGTCTCGAGTGGAACCAGTGGTGGGCTGATGCTGGCCATGTTGTCGATGATCAACCCAGGCGACGAAGTGATCTACCTAGATCCCTACTTCGTGATGTATCCCGCACTGCTGGAAATGTGTGGTGGCGTTTCTGTTCGAGTGGATTCCTCTCCCGATTTTCGACTCAACCCTGACAAGATCGCCGCAGCGATCACACCGCGAACGAAAATGATCCTGGTCAATTCGCCCGCCAACCCGACCGGAATCACAGCATCCGTGGAAGAACTTGAAGCGGTCGCGAAGCTCGCAGCCGAGAAGAACATTGCATTGCTGAGCGACGAAATTTACAGCCGGTTTATGTTCGACGAAGACTTTGTTTCACCAGCGAAGTTCAACGACCAAACGATCGTGATCGACGGTTTTAGCAAGAGCCACGCGATGACGGGATGGCGGGTCGGTTACGTCCATGGCCCCAGCGAAGTGATCGCAGCAATGCTGAAGGTTCAACAGTATTCGTTTGTTTGTTCACCTCAGCCAGCCCAGTGGGGAGCGCTGCGAGCGATGGAGGTCAACCTATCAGGACATATTGATGACTACCGGCGAAAGCGAGATCTGATCTGCGAGGGACTGGCTGACTACTATGAATTTGCCAAACCGGGCGGCGCGTTCTACCTGTACCCCAAAGCTCCCATCGACAGCGGTTCTAAGTTCGTCGAAATGGCAATCGAACGCGGCTTGCTAATCATCCCCGGAAAAATCTTCAGCCAACATGATTCGCACTTCCGCATCAGTTTCGCAGCATCAGACGAAACCTTGCATCGCGGAATCAAAGTACTTCAAGATCTTGCTAGGGAGTTGAAATGATACGTGTCGTTTTATCATTGGTGATGTTCACTCACTTAGCCTTCTTCGCGGTCGCAGGTGAATTCAACTCGGTGCTAAGCGTCGGAGACCAATCGCCAAAGTGGGAAGCCCTGCCGTCAACAAGCGGCCGCATGATCTCATCCGACGATCTTGCTAACGCGAAAGTGGTCGTGATCGCCTTCACTTGCAACAGTTGTCCTTACGCCGTCGATGTCGAAGACCGCTTGATTGATCTGCATCGCGACTTCAAGGGAAGATCGGTGACCGTCGTTGCGGCCAACGTCAACACCATCGAAGAAGACTCACTGGAAGCAATGAAACAAAAGGCCGAAGAAAAAGGCTTCGAATTCGAATACCTCTACGACGAATCACAGCAGATCGCGAAGGACTTCGGTGCAAAATACACGCCTCAGTTTTTCGTGATCGGCCCCGATCGGAAAATCGCCTACATGGGTTCGTTCGACGATAGTCCAGACGGCAAAGCGATCACCCAACCATACGTCCGCGACGCTGTGGCGGGCCTGCTTGAGGGAAAGAGCATCGCGGTGAGCGAGACCGTTCCTATCGGGTGCCGTATCCGCATGGAACGGCGTCGGCGGTCACGAACCAAATAGGCCTGAAGAATCGCCCCGGTAGCGTCAAAATCTACCCGTAGTCTGAATCGCCAGCATTGCGTAAACTCCGCGCTCACGTCGAATTCAGTTCTTCGCTCACTGGGTTTTCAACATGCTGACCGTCGCTGTCATTGGCTACCTTCTATTCACCATCGCCATTGGCTGTTTGGCAGCTAGACGGGTTCACGGTGCTCGAGATTTCATGGTGGCAGGACGATCCCTGCCGCTGTACATGAACTTCGCTTGCGTGTTTGCGACGTGGTTCGGTGCGGAAACGGTGCTATCGGTTTCTGCCACGTTCGCCGGTGAAGGGCTGCACGCGATTCCGGGCGATCCGTTCGGGTTCTCGTTCTGCTTGGTGCTCGTCGCCGTCTTCTTTGCCAAAGCGTTCTACCGATTAGATCTGCTGACCATTGGCGACTTCTACCGG